>CALWVQ010000042.1 GCA_944385025.1 uncultured Eubacterium sp. | reverse complement strand
ACACCCAAAATCTTATAAGGATTTGTTATCATTTCTTTCCTTTCCTCAAGTGAATTATAATATAGTTTTCACTTGAGTTACCAAAATAACACATATTTTTTAAGCAGATATTAACAAATAAAATATTATTGTGAAATTTGTTTAACATAGATTTAACATTTGTGTTGAAAAATACCTGCCTTTTTGATAATATATAGTTAAACTATAAACGGAGGTATTTTTATGAATCCAATATTGCTGACTCTGGGTGACAGTATTGACAAGATTTTTTATGGGTTTGATATGTGGTTTTTTAACTTCTTCGGCTCAATGCAAAATACTTTTCTCACCTATGTAGCGAAATTTTTCACCACTTTCGGCGACGAAGCCTTTGTAATTCCGATGGTTATTTTCGGTGTAGTTCTTTGCTTTTTTAAAAAGACAAGAAAATACGGCTTTGCCCTTATTTTTGCCATTGCGGTAGGCACAATTATTACAAATGTTATCGTTAAGCCTATGGCGGTGCGCATAAGACCGTATAATACTCTTCAGGAAAATGCGCAGTACTGGGCGTGGTATCTTGGCGCAGGCGGACTTTCAGAGGGGGACTATTCATTCCCGTCAGGTCATACAACTGCCGCAACAGAAATTGCCGTTGCTCTTTTCCTTTGCTTTATGAAAGACAAAAAGAAAGGCGCTTGGCTGTTTTTACTTATTCCGTTTTGCACCGCAGGAAGCCGTGTTTACTTAATGGTTCATTACGCCAGCGATGTATTGGGCGGCTTGATAGTGGGCGCTGTTTCCGCTGTTATCGGTTATTTCTTGATGAAACTTGTAATGCTCCTGTTTACCAAAACAAAGCTGGGAGATATTATTGATGCAGAAAAACTGTTTAAGAAGCTTGACGGTAAAACTAAACACAGGCTTGCAGTTGCGGCTATATGTATTGCAGCAGTGGGTATCTTCCTTTACGGATTTATTCCGTCTCTTTCAGAGGGGGGAGAAGATGTTGTAAGATGTGCTTATAACGAAGAATACGACTGCTATAACGCAGCAAGACTTGAGGACGACTACCCTGCAATAGACGGTGAAAGATATTGTAAAATTCACTGGAAGCAGTTAATGGAAGAAGAGTAATAAAACACAAAAGAGTGGCGTAAGCCACTCTTTTTATATTACCACACTGATTACATATCCAAAATATCCTGCAAGCATCAGCGCTCCCTGCCATTTATGGAATTTTTGTGTAATTATTGCAGGTATAACGGCAACGGCAACCGCGGCAATACATACCACCATATCAACTGTTACGGATGATGCGGACACGGCGAGAGGACCTGTTCCTCTGCCCATTGACACAAAAGAGCATATAGGAAGTATAAGCGTAAGGTCGATAATGTTTGCGCCTAATATATTGCCTACCGACAAAGCTCCCAGCTTTTTCCTCAACGCAGTAATTGCCGTTACCAGCTCCGGCAGAGAAGTGCCTATGGCGATTGCCACAACGCTTATTACTCTTTGAGGTATTCCAAGACTTGAGGCAATTCGAGTGCCGTAGTCAACTAAAAGGTCAGCCCCGATTACTATTCCCACAGCTCCTAAAACGAAATAGGCAATGTTTTTTGCCCATTGAGCTTTGGTGGCGTTTTCTTTCGTAGGTATAATATCGTCTTCCTGCTGAAGTCCTATGTTTTCGGGGGATGGCTCAATCTGTTTGTTTTGTCTTTTCAGTGAAATGAAATTTTCCACAAAAAACACGGCAAAAATTACAATGAGCGCTAACAGTCCTAAATGGGACAGTGTGTAGTATTCGTTAGTTTCATTTTCAAAAGTCATTGCTTCTTTTGCAGTAAAAATACATCCTAAAACAAGAGTGACAGAAGCACCCAACATCATAAGCGCTTTTGGTGCGAATTCTTTTCTTTTAACTGTAAAGGGCATAAATAAAATGAAAATGCCCATTATGAGCGCAGTGTTTGCCGTAACCGAGCCAATGGCGTTACCGGCAGCCATATCTACGTTTCCCTTTAACGTTGCCTGAATACTGACTATCATTTCCGGTAAAGTTGTGGCAATAGAAACGATAGTGGCGCCGATTACAAATTTAGGAACTCCCAAAACTTCTGCAATCCAGCTTGCGCTGTCCACAAACCAGTCGCCGCCTTTTATAATCAAAAAAAGTCCCACGCCGAACAGCAGATACATCAAAACATTTTCCATTTAATCACCTTTAATTTTTAATAGTTGTGTTAATACTATTTTTATGGTAGAATTAATAAAAAAATAATGCGGGGTGTTATTTTGTCTGATAATATCAGTAAAAACAAAAAGAACTTATTTTTGCTTATACCTATTGCCGTGGCAATCTTGGTGGTAATAGTATTTGCAATTACAGGCAATGCAACCAAAAAAGCAGACGAAAAAAATCCCACCGCCGCAACCTCTGTGTCACTTGTAAACGAGGAGGAAAGCTCAACCGAAGAAAAAGAGCAGGACGCCAAGGTGACAATTGTAGCGGTAGGTGACAATTTAATCCATAATACACTGATTGCAGCAGGCGAACAGGAGGACGGAACTTTAGACTATACCTCTCTCTATGCCAATATAAAGCCTGATATTGAAAAGGCGGATATAGCAATAATCGATCAGGAAACAATTTTAGGCGGAAGCGAGTTTGAGTATACAGGATATCCTATATTTAACTCTCCTTGGGAGATAGGGGATGCTGCCATTGACGCTGGATTTGACATTTTTAACTGTGCTACAAATCATACTCTTGATAAGGGCTGGGCAGGCATTGAAAATGAAATCGAGTATTTCAGCACAAAAGAAGGCGTGGTTCGTCTTGGAGTAAATTCCAACGAGCAGGAGTATAACCAAATAACTTATTATGAGAAAAACGGTATAACTTTTTCACTACTCAACTATACTTACGGTACTAACGGTATTCCTCTTCCGGAGGACAAGCCTTGGTGCGTAAATCTTCTTGACAAAGACAAGGTAACCGCCGATATAAAAGAGGCAAGAGCAAACAGCGACGTGGTAATGGTGTTTCCTCATTGGGGTAATGAAAACAGTCACGATGTTTCCGATTATCAAAGAGAATATACCCAGCTTTTCTATGATTTGGGCGTTGATATTGTAATCGGCTGTCATCCACACGTGCTTCAGCCTGTGGAATGGATAACATCTGAAGACAGCGACCATAAAATGCTTGTATATTATTCTTTGGGCAATTTTATATCCCATCAAATTGAACTTTACCAGCTTTGCGGCGGAATTGCACAGCTTACTGTTGAAAGAAAAGACGGAAAAATCAGCATAACTACGGCAAAGCTTGTTCCTATTATCTGTCACTATACCCGGGGCGACGACGGTAAGTTTGACTTTAATGTTTACAAACTGGGCGACTATAATGACAATCTTGCAAAAACTCACGTTCAGTCAGACGGCACGGTGGAGTATTACACTGATCTTGTAAATTCTGTAATCAGCAAGGAATTTATTAGCCTGACCTGATTTGTTAAATATGTACAAAGAGTTTTCCACAAATAAATTCTTGTGCAAGTACATTTAACAAAGATGGAAAAAGTTTTACGAAACCGTTGACAAAAATAAATCACAAAAGTATAATGTGAATGTAGTAAAAAGAACGAGGGCGTTCCACTTGAGTGGAGTGCCCTCATTTTTATTTTTATTGCTTTAAACTAAACATAACAAGAGAGGAGTATTTACAATGAGTAAGTACACAAAGGAAGACATTCTCAGAAGCGCAGATGAAAACGACGTAGAATTTATCAGACTTCAGTTTACAGACGTTTTCGGTATTATGAAAAACGTTGCTATCACAAGGTCACAGCTTGAAAAGGCACTTGATAACGAGTGTATGTTTGACGGCTCTTCAATCGAAGGCTTTGTACGTATTAATGAGTCTGATATGTATCTCCACCCTGACTATGATACTTGGACAATTTTCCCTTGGAGAAAGCACCAGAATGCTCAGACAGCACGTCTTATCTGTTCCGTATACTGTGCAGATAATAAAACTCCGTTTATGGGCGACCCGAGAAATGTTCTTCAGAAGGTTATGGACGAGGCAAAAGAAATGGGCTATACCTTCAATGTAGGTCCTGAATGTGAATTCTTCCTCTTTAAGCTTGACGAGGACGGCAATCCTACAACTACAACAGGCGATGAGGGCGGTTACTTTGACCTTAACCCTGTTGACCACGGTGAAAACTGTCGTCGTGATATCTGCCTTGCTCTTGAGGAAATGGGCTACACAATCGAGGCTTCTCACCACGAGGTAGCCGAGGGTCAGCACGAAATTGACTTTAAGTTTGACGAGGTAATGACTACTGCCGACCGTGTAATGACATTTAAGCACGTAGTTAAGACTTATGCTACAAAACACGGACTTCACGCTACATTTATGCCAAAGCCAATTTACGGTATCAACGGCTCAGGTATGCACACTAATATGTCACTTACCACTACTGACGAAAACGGCAAGGTTGTAAATGCTTTCTATGATCCTGAAAGCCCGGACGGTCTCAGCAAGGTTGCATATAACTTTATCGCAGGTATTATGGCTCACGTTCAGGGTATCGCAGTTTATTCAAACCCCACAGTTAACTCATATAAGAGACTTGTGCCGGGTTATGAAGCTCCTACTTATCTTGTATGGTCAGTTTCAAACCGCTCCTGCCTTGTTCGTATTCCTGCTTCAAGAGGTATGGGCACTCGTGTTGAGCTTCGCAGCCCAGACCCTGCTTGTAACCCTTATCTTGAAATGGCTCTCTGCCTTGCAGCAGGTCTTGACGGTATTAAGAAAAATATGACTCCTGAACCATCTGTTGACTACAACGTATATGACCTCAGTGCAGAAGAGCTTGAGGCAAGGGGCATTAAGTGTCTTCCCGGTTCACTGGAGGAAGCTATCAAGGCCGCCGAGGCTGACCCGTTCATCAAAGAAACAGTTGGCGACCACGTATTCGGCGCTTATATGGAGGGCAAGAAGTCAGAGTGGGATTCTTACCGCACAAGCGTATCACAGTGGGAAATCGACCAGTATATTGTTAGATATTAATTTGTAAGCTGAATTTATATGATCTTTAAGACGGCACTTTGTGTGCCGTCTTTTGTTATATTTGCAGCGGCAAGCTGATTTTTAATGAATTTAACAAGTTATAAATATACATAGATATTCAAATAAAAATGCATAAGTATACATAAAATATGTTAAATCGTACATAATATTACATAAAATTAACCAAAATTTCTATAACTTGTGGAATTGACGGCATATATATTATTGTTGTAAAATTTATTTAGCCCAATTAATTTAGGCTGTTTATAAATTTGATTAAGGAGAAATGTTTATGCTCAGAGAGGGAGAAATCAGAATTCCTTCAGGCTGTGCCATTGCCGCAATTATCGACAGAAAAGGCAAGGGCATCAACGGCTCTGAAATCATTAAGTCCATTGCTCTTATGCACGACCGTTCCAACGGACTGGGCGGCGGCTTTGCAGCATACGGAATTTATCCGGAACACAAGGACGAATATGCAATTCACGTATTTTATGAGTCAAATGAGGCAAGAAAACAGTGCGAGGATTTTTTGTTTCGTCATTTTAATATAGATGTAGCTGAAAGGATACCTACAAAAAAGGTACCGCAGATAGAAAAAGGACCTGACATATGGCGTTACTTCGGCAAGGCTAACCGTGTTCGTATGAAAGATGCGCGTCTTGACGAGCAAGAGTATGTTGCCCAGTGTGTAACTAATGTAAATAACGCTATTGAGGGAGCTTATATTTTCTCAAGCGGTAAAAATATGGGCTGTTTCAAGGCGGTAGGTTATCCTGAGGACGTAGGCGAGTTTTATATGCTTGACCAGTATGACGCATATATCTGGACTGCCCACGGACGTTTCCCGACTAACACACCGGGTTGGTGGGGAGGTTCTCACCCTTTTAATATTCTTGACTGGTCTATTGTCCATAACGGCGAAATTTCCTCTTATGACGCAAACAGAAGATATATAGAGCAGTTTGGCTATATCTGCACAATGCAGACGGATACCGAGGTAATTACCTATTTGTTTGACCATCTTCTTCGTCATCACAATCTTCCTATCGAAGTTGCGGCAGACGTTTTAACTGCTCCCGAATGGGAAGAGATTGACAGAATGGACCCTGAACGAAAAGAATATTTTACAAATCTGCGCTCTATTTACAGCGGCGCTCTTGTAAACGGTCCGTTTTCTGTAATTTTAGGGTCAAACAAAGGACTCCTTGCAATTAACGACAGGCTTAAACTCCGTTCTCTTACGGCTGCTACAAAAGGCGATAGAGCTTATTTTGCGTCGGAGGAGTCTGCTATAAGAGTAGTTTGTCCCAATCCTGAAAAGGTGTGGTCTGTGTCAGGTGCAGAGCCTGTATTTATTCCTCTTGAAATTGAAGAAGAGGAGGACGACGAGTAATGATAAATTATATTCCCAGAAGATTTACAATTGTAAGAGACAAGGAACTTTGCATTAACTGCGGCATTTGTGTTAAGCAGTGTGCAAACGAATGTCATTTTTTTGATAAGCAGGGCAAAAAGGTGCTTTCTGATTCAAATGAATGCGTAGCCTGTCACAGATGCGTGGACCTTTGCCCTACAGGCGCTCTCAGAATTGAGAAATATGTGTGCGATTACCGTGAAAACTCTAACTGGACGCCACAGTATCAGCAGGAAATCTGCCGTCAGGCAAACACAGGATCTACTCTTCTTTCGGCAATGGGTAACCCCAAGCCTTATCCTATTTACTGGGACCATATTCTTTTGAATGCGTCACAGGTAACCAATCCGTCCATAGACCCGCTCAGAGAGCCTATGGAAATAAGAACGATTTTAGGCAGAAAGCCTGAAAAGCTTGAGGTGGAGAAAAAAGGCAAATCAATATCAAAAATGCCGCCTCAGGTAATGATTGAAACACCGATTATGTTTTCGGCTATGAGTTTCGGCTCTATTTCCCTTAATGCCCAGAAATCTCTTGCAATGGCGGCTGAAAAACTGGGCACGCTGTTTAATACGGGTGAAGGCGGACTTCATCCCGAACTTGAAAAATATTCAGACTGTGCAGTAGTACAGGTTGCATCGGGACGTTTCGGTGTATACAAAGAATATCTTCAAAATTCCAAGTTTATTGAAATAAAAATAGGTCAGGGTGCAAAGCCCGGTATCGGCGGACATCTTCCCGGCGAAAAGGTAAACGTTGAGGTTTCAAATGCCCGTATGATTCCCGAAGGGTCAGACGCTATCTCACCTGCGCCTCACCACGATATATACTCAATCGAAGATTTGCGTCAGCTTATCTGGTCGCTTAAACAGGCTACCAAAGGCGATAAACCCGTTGCCGTTAAAATTGCGGCTGTCCATAACGTTGCCGCAATCGTTTCAGGTTGTGCCAGAGCAGGCGCAGATATAATAGTTATAGACGGTTTCAGAGGAGGTACAGGCGCCGCTCCTACAAGGATACGCGATAACGTAGGTATTCCTGTTGAACTGGCTCTTGCTGCCGCCGACCAAAGATTAAGAGAAGAGGGTATACGTTCTTCAGTATCTATTGTTGCGTCAGGTTCTTTCAGATGTTCTTCTGATATTGTTAAGGCAATAGCCCTGGGTGCAGATGCTTGCTATGTAGCGTCTGCCGCTCTGATTGCAATGGGTTGTCATATGTGCCAGACCTGTAACACAGGTAAGTGTAACTGGGGTATTGCAACTCAAAGACCTGATTTAACCGAAAGACTTGTACCCGAAACTGCTCATCAAAGAGTAGTAAATCTTATAAACGCTTGGAACCACGAAATCAAAGAAATAATGGGCGGTATGGGTATTAACTCCATAGACTCGTTAAGAGGAAACAGGCTTATGCTCCGCGGTATCGGACTAAACCAAAAAGAGCTTGATATACTGGGTATTAAGCACGCAGGCGAATAAAAGGGGGAGTTATAATGACTATTGAGGCAGGACTTACCCGTTACGAGCAGGTAAATGAAATTATAAATCAAGAGTTAGAAAGTAAAAACAAGGTGACAGTTAAGGACGTTAACGGTCAGCGTTATATAGGCTGTGCTCTTGATCAGGGTAAAACTATCGAGGTTCACGGAACTCCGGGAAACGATATGGCGTGTTATTTAAACGGCGGTAAAGTCGTCGTTTACGGCAACTGTCAGGATGCTGTCGGAAACACTATGAACGGCGGTGAAATTATTATTCACGGTCACAGCGGTGATGCCTTGGGCTACGGAATGCGTGACGGACAGATTTATGTCAGAGATAATGTTGCGTGCCGAGGCGGTATTCATATCAAGGAATTTCGCCAAATGCGCCCTGTACTCGTTATCGGTAAAAACGCAGGCTCGTTTTTAGGCGAATATATGGCGGGGGGAACTATTGTTCTTTTAGGCCTTAATCTTAAAAGGGGAGAAAAGCTTTTCGGCACTCACTGCGCTTCGGGAATGCACGGAGGCAAAATTTTTGTTCGAGGATCTTTTCCGAAAGAAAATCTCAGCGCTAATATTAAAGTGTCAAATCTTGATGACGAAGATAAAAAGGAGCTGGAGCAGTATGTCAAAAGGTACTGCAAATATTTCGGCGTCAGTTACAAGGATGTAATGAGCAAGCAGTTTAAAAAGCTTGTTCCTGCAACCTCACGCCCTTATGCAAATCTTTATACTCCAAATTAAGCAGGTGAGTGCGATGTTTAACAGTTTACACGAGGAATGCGGTGTTTTCGGCATTTTTGAAAATAAAACTACTTATGTTGCCCAATCGGTTTATCACGGCTTGTTTGCCCTTCAGCACAGAGGGCAGGAAAGTTGCGGTATAGCTGTAAACGACGACGGAGTTTTCAGACATCACAGGGGAGACAATTTGGTTCCCGATGTTTTTACTGCTGAAAAAATGCAGGAACTCGGTATGGGTAATATGGCAATCGGACACGTCAGATATTCTACTACAGGCGGCAAGAATGCAAATAATATTCAGCCGCTTGTTATCCGTCACATTAAAGGAAATCTTGCTGTTGCACATAACGGCAACTTGGTTAACGCACCCGACATAAGAAAGCAGTTTGAGCTTAAAGGAGCTATTTTTCACGGCACGTCTGACACAGAGTCTATTGCTTATTCAATAGTTTCACAGCGCCTTACCTGTAAAAGCACGGAAGAGGCAGTTGAAAAAGCAATGTATACGCTGAAAGGGGCTTATTCATGTCTTGTTATGACGGCGACAAAGCTGATTGCCTTTCGTGACCCTAACGGTTTCAGACCTTTGTGCTTGGGTAAGACAAAAGACGGTGCGTGGGTGGCGGCTTCTGAAAGCTGTGCCCTTGATTCTGTAGGCGCAGAATTTGTGCGTGATATAAAACCGGGTGAAATCGTTGTCATTAGCTGTGACGGAGTGAAATCTATTGAAACCCACTGCGGTAAAAAAGGAAACATGTGTGTATTTGAGTATATCTATTTTGCCCGTCCCGATTCTGTTATTGAGGGCTCATGCGTTCAGCATGCCAGAATGAGAGCAGGGGAGTTTCTTGCAAAGGAGTGTCCCGTTGACGCCGATATAGTGATCGGCGTTCCTGATTCGGGACTTGACGCCGCCCTGGGATATGCCAATGAAAGTAAAATTCCCTACGGAGTAGGCTTTATAAAAAACAGATATATAGGAAGAAGTTTTATTCAGCCAAATCAAAATCAGCGTCAGGATGCAGTAAGAATAAAACTTAACGTGGTAAAGGAAAATATAAAAGGTAAAAGAGTAATTATGATTGACGATTCCATTGTCCGAGGTACAACCTGTGCAAGAATTGTAAGTCTTTTGAGAGAAGCAGGAGCCAAAGAGGTTCATATGCGTGTGTCTTCTCCGCCCTTTAAATATCCCTGTTTTTTCGGCACTGATGTTGATTCTCAGGAAAATCTGATCGCCTGCCGATTTGACAGTGTGGCGGATATTGCCCGGGAAATAGGAGTTGACAGTCTTGGCTATCTTTCGGTAGAAGCTACTCATCAGCTTGCCCAAAATGCGGCTTGCGGCTTCTGTGATGGTTGTTTTACTGGTAAATATCCTATCGACGTTCCAAAAGAACAGCCCAAGGATAAGTTTGAGGAAAAGCTCAATCGATTTTCACAGTATTATCAGGTGCTTGATTAGTAAAATTAGTCTTGCATTTTGTTTTTCAGTAATGTATAATAACTAACGCAATAAGCAGATGTGTCCGAGCTGGCCGAAGGAGCACGATTGGAAATCGTGTAGTGCTTCAACGAGTACTCAAGAGTTCGAATCTCTTCATCTGCGCCATAAAAAAGAGAAACAGTTTGCTGTTTCTCTTTTTTGTTGTAACAATATTCTTGTTGTGTTACTATTTTTTTTAGGCGGTGTATATATATGGAAATAAAATTATATGAAAAAGAGTTGCCCCAAGAGGCAAAAGAAATACGTATATCGGTTTTTGTCAAAGAACAGGGGTTTAAGGAGGAATTTGACAGCACAGATTCTATTTCTTCTCACCTTGTGGCTTTTGACGGTGAAAAAGCAGCAGGCACCTGTCGTTACTATATTGATGAAAAGGGTGACTACTATCTGGGACGTCTTGCCGTTATGAAAGAATACCGCGGAAAAGGAGTGGGAGCCGCTCTTGTTGAGACTGCAGAAAAGAGTATTATTTCAAAAGGCGGCAAAAGTTTGAAACTTCATTCACAGCTTCAAGCTAAAAATTTTTACGAAAAGCAAGGATACGAAGCGTATGGCGAAAAAGATTTTGATGAGGGCTGCGAGCATATTTGGATGGAAAAGAAATTCTGATTTGTGTAAACTAAATAAAAAAATAAAATTGTGCTTGTAATTTTGGTACTAAATTGTTATTATATTAAAGGACATTTTAAGGTGCCAGTAAGGAGTGGTTTTATTGGGTAGTAATTCGCATACCTACACAAAAAAAGAATTAGCCGGTTATTTAACCGGTATGTTCGGTCAGAATTTAATCTACAACATTGTTGCAACAGGTCTTTATTTCTATTTCCAGAATGTTATCTGTCTGCCGGCAATGGCGCTTGGTTGGATTATGACAATCGCAAGAATTTGGGATGCTATCAATGACCCTATGATGGGTACAATTGTTGACAGAACAAGAAGCAAATGGGGTAAATGCAGACCGTATCTTATCATTTTCCCCGGAATTATAGGCGTTATCACCATATTGACGTTTATTAACGGAAACTATGCTGAAGCAAGCACTACCGCACAAAAAGTGTTGATTGTTGCTTGGGCAGGCATTTCTTACGTTGCCTGGGGTATGTCATTCACCGTGTGTGATATTCCGCTTTGGGGTATTACATCTCTTATGACTGATGACGACAGCGACAGAAGCAAACTTCTCGGTCTTGCCCGTATAGTTGCAGGTATCGGCGGTATAGGCGTTCTTGTTGTTCAGATAGCACAGGCAGTCAGCGGCATATTCAAAAATCAGGGAATGGACGTTTCAAAATCAAATCAGTACGGATTTATTGTTACTGTTATTGTAATGACAATTATTGCGTCTGTACTCTTTGAGTTTGCAGGTCTTGCTACAAGAGAAAAAGTTAAGCAGTCAGAAAAGAAATACGGCTTTAAGGAAAACTTCCAGATTATGTTCAGAAACAAGCCGTTCAGACAGATTCTTATTTCAGGTATCCTCAGAAGCCCGATACAGCTTCTTATGATAGTTGCTATGACTCTCGTTACATATTACTATGCAAACGGTAATATTATGAACATCCTTAAGTATAATGAGGACGGCTCACTTGCAGGCATTGACTTCAAAATACTTATTGGCTTGGGCTGTGTTGCTGTTGGCCTTTTTGCTGGCCAGTTTGTTGCAATGGCTATTACACCTGTTCTTATCAAGAAGATTGAAAAGAAAAACCTCTATAATTTCTATTCAATCGCAGGTGCAGTTCCTTTTGCTCTCATTTTTGTTTTCTACAAAGTTTCAGGCGGCGACCTTACATCTACATTGTGGTCAATCATTGTTGGTGTTTGTATGCTTTTTGCCAGCGCATCATTCGGTGGTATCAACGTTCTTCAGTCTGTTATGATTGCTGACTGCGTTGACTATGAGGAATATACAAACGGTGTTCGTACAGACGGTGTATTCTTCTCCGGTCAGAGCTTTATCACAAAAATTTCTGCTGGTCTCGCAACAATTATTTCATCAGCAGTTTATGCTTTGGTAGGATACAGCGGCGCTAATGTTGATAAGCTTAACAAAGCTATTGAGGACGGCGCAAGCTTCATTACATATGACGGCGGAACAGGAGCAGGTAAATACGCTGCTGCAATGTTCTTCCTCATTTCCATTCCTCCTGCAATCGGAATGGTTCTCTCTGCTCTTCCTACACTCAAATACGCTTTGACTGACAAGGAACATACAAGAATCCTTAACGAGCTTATTGAAAAGCGTTCAAAGAATGAGGAACAGAAATAATATGTAAAATCAAAACGCACTGACAAAAGTCAGTGCGTTTTTTGTATGTTATTTAGGCTACTTTTTTCTCACCTTTATTGCTGGGAAAATAACAGGAGTATCTTCTCCTGCATTTTTCATTTGCCGTAAAAGCAGGTATTTAAGCTCTGATTTTACTTTTCTGTAAGCAGGGTGCTTTACAAGATTATGCCTTTCCTCAGGGTCTTTTTTTAAGTCGTATAAATAACTTTCCCAGTAAGCCCGTGACTGATGGTGCATATATCCTAAAGGTGCTAAATCACGTACCTCGTACTTAAAGCGTTTTGTTCTTATGGCTCTTGAGTTAGACGCCTCGCTTATCTGAATAAAAACACATTCTCTTTCGTCTTCACTTCTGTCTATCAGTTTTCCCAAATCAATGCCCATATAATTTTCAGGAATTTTTATTCCTGCCATTGATAAAAGCGTAGGAGGCAGGTCGATAAGTGATGTCAGCCTTTCCTCCGATATTCCGCCTAAAAACTTTCCTCCTCTTATGATAAGAGGCGTGTGGGTGGAAGCGTCGTGACAGCTTCGCTTGTATTCGGCGTTTCGTGTTCTAAAGTGAGCGCCGTGGTCAGAAGTGTAAATAATAATTGTGTTGTCATAAATGCCTAAATCCTTTAGCTTTTGAACTAATCGTCCCACATTGTAGTCAAGTCTGTTTACTGCGGAAATATAGTCCGGATAATCTTCCTTGTAGCTTCCGCTTAAGAAAGATAAGTCGTCAGGAATAGGGTAGTCTTTGTATTTTTCTACCGTTTCCTTGTACCCCTCAATTTTATGGCGGTCATTTTGATGATGAGGCTCAAGCTGACTTACAAACATAAAAAACGGCTTTTCCGTGTTATAGCTTTCAAGGTACTCCAAGGCAAAATCATTTATACAGTCTGCTCTGTAACCCTTAAAGTCTATTTTATTTCCCTTTTCGTCAAATACATAGCCGTCATAACCGTGAGATGTGAACTCCAGCACGTCAGCTCCTCTGAAATACTCATAACCGCCCAGCCTTTTTTTAGGTATGGGCTTTTTTTCACAGTGCAGTCCCAAAACTCTGTCAGAGGCAAGGTGCCATTTGCCTATGTATGCCGTTTGATAACCTGCACCGTTAAAATAGTGGGCAAGGGTTTTTGTGTCTTGGGGCAGAGCAATGCCGTTAAAATAACAGCCTACCTGCGTTGCGTACTGCCCTGACTGCAAACAGGCTCTTGCAGGACCGCATACAGGCTGGCAGGTAAAGTTGTTTTCAAATTTTACTCCTTCATTTGCCAGCTTGCATAAATTCGGTGTAACGTCGGGATTTACCGTGTCCCACCTTTGCTGGTCGGAAAAATAGAATATAATATTCGGCTTTTTCATAATTTATCCTCCTATGCAGTAAGTCCTATTACTGCGTTGCAAATGTTTATAACTGCAAGAATTGCTACAACGACAGTGAAAATTTTTCTCATTATTTTATCGTCAAATTTTTTGTTCAGCCTTGCACCGATAATGCCGCCTAAAACCGCCGTTACAACGGCGACAATAATAGTAACCGTGTCAACCTGAGGCACAGAGCCGTTTATTCCCATTGTAATCAGTTTTGAAAGCTGGCTGAAAAATATAGTTCCGACGCTGTAAACTGCCGATTCTTTTATGTTCATTGAAAAAAACAGCACTAAAAACGCTACGTTGATAGGGCCTCCTCCAACGCCTAAAAAAGATGCTATAAATCCCAGCGCAAGACCTACTGCGATAATGCCTAAAGGATTTTTTACATTAAAGCTTTTTGCGTTTTTCAAATTGACATATACAACCGAAAGCACAAGCAGTATGCCAAGAGCAATACCCTGAATTGATTTTAAAATATCGTTTGAAAACAGGGTGAGCAGGTAATCAAAAGCGGCAGAGCCGCCGATTCCGCCTAAGACTGCTCCTATTGAAAGTACTACGGTAAATTTATAATCAATTTTAGTTTTTTCTTTAATGTGCTTAATTGTTGAACTAATGCTCATTGAAAAAACGGAACAGCTTGATATAAAATTTACCACGTCGATTGTGTCGTGGCCTATCAAATCAAGAATAGGCTTTATAATAACTCCGCCGCCCAAGCCTACAAAGGCGCCCAGCGTGGTGGCGACAATGATAATTAATCCGTAGATAATGACTATCATATTTATTTCCCCAAAATATTTTTTGTGACTATATCAAATAGAAATTACACTCCCACGCAGGAATGTATTTGCTGTGTCTGAAATATATTTTGTAATCGTCATAAATCGACAAAATTTTTAACGGCAAAGCAAACAGGTCCTCGTTTCTGTGATATGCGCAGATGTATAACTTGGGGCGGTATTTTTTTATGGTGTTTTCACACCCTTCAATCGCCTTTAACTCGCTTCCCTCAATATCCATTTTAATCATTGTTATTTCGTCGTCAATCAACGTGTCAATATCGCTGACTTTTACAGGTACGCCCTTTGAAGAAAGTCTTGAATTTCGCCCTGCTTTTTTGTCAAAAATCAAGGTGCCCTGCCTATTCCACGCTCCCATATTATAAGGGATTACGTTTTCCATATTTTCCGTGTTTTTTATAAGCTTTTTATAGTTCTTTTCATCAGGCTCAAGGGCGTATATACGGCGGTATTTCCCTTTTGTAAAATTTGTAAATTCTCTTATGGTATCGCCGTCATAGGCTCCCAAATCAACGATGGTTTCATCGTTGCTGAGTTTTAAAATATCTCTGTAAATAAGCTCTTTTTCGGCAAAACTATTAAAGAGATATTCCACTTTTGCGCTGATCTTAAAATTCAAAATATCAAGATAAACTTTTTTGCTTTCGTCATCAGCCAAAAGGTTATATACACGGTCAAATTTGTCTTCGTTTTCTTTTACGTATTCCACCGTGAAAAGACCGTCTCCCGCAACGGGAATGTCAGGGGCAAAGGTAGGGTGCTCAAGACTTATTTTTTTGATGTTGTCAAGAACATTGTCAAGGTGGGTTGCAAATCCTACAACTACGTTAAAATCTTTGTGCTTTTTGCAAACTTCGCTGTATTTAAGCACCTTGTAGCCTAAAAAAGAGTGACCTCTTACAAATTCATCACTGGCAAAAACTTCGCTTACCTCACCGCCGAAACGCCTGATATTTTCAATGATTTTTTCAGATGCGTTTCCCATTCCGTAAACGACGATAGGCTTGCCGTCTTTTGCAAGAAAGTCCCATATATTTTCTTTTTCTTTGAGTAACTCAAGCATATAGTTCACCAAAGGGATTATACCATATATTGTCACTCTTTACAAATAGATAATTTTATTATATAATGGGTACGATTAAAATTATGTCTGGAGGTATGTGCCTTTATGGGCAGTAGTCTGCTAAAGAGGTTCAGAAAAGAAAGCTCAACCGAGGAAGAAATCAAACAGCTTGTGGAAGGTGACGAGCAGGTAGGTGAGCTTGAAAAAAATCAGCGTGAAATGATAAATAATATCTTTGAGTTTGACGATTTGAACGCAGGGGATATTATGACTCACAGAACCGATATTGACGCTGTTGAAATCGGCGACAGTATTGCAGAGGTAACGAAGGTTGCTATCGAAAACGGCAGGTCGAGAATTCCTGTTTATAAGGAAAATCTTGACGACATATGCGGTATAGTTTATGTAAAGGATTTGCTTAAATTTGTAGGAACAAAAATTTCCAGCGATGAAAAGCTTGCCGATTACGTAAGAAAGCCTTTGTTTGTGCCTGAAACCATACCTTGCGGAAAGCTTTTTGCACAGATGACGGAAACCAGAATAATGCTTGCCATTGTAGTGGACGAGTACGGCGGTACTGCGGGACTTGTTACAATGGAGGACGTGCTTGAAAGTATCGTTGGCAATATTCGTGACGAATATGACGATGAGGAAGAAAACCTTGTTACAAAAATTGACGACAAGACATTTACCTTTGACGGCGTAACCGATATTGACGAGGTTGAAAAAGTGCTGGATGTTAAACTGCCTGACGGCGATTATGACACCCTTGCAGGCTTTGTTATCAACCTTTTGGGCTTTTTGCCCACAGGCAGCGAAGAAGAGAATGCGGTAGCCACATATGAAAATCTTACCTTTACCGTATTAGAGGTGGAGGACAGAAGAATTGAGAAAATCAGAGTAGAGAAAAATAATGATTGAGCAGATTATTCAGTTTGAAGCGCTGGAGCAGGCGGTAAGTCTGTTCGGCAGCTTTGACGAAAATGTAAAACAGATAGAAAAAGAATACGGAGTATCCGTAATTTCCCGCGGAACAGATTTAAAAGTAGTAGGCGAGGCAGAAAATGTATCCAAAGCAGTAAGATGCCTTAATTCTCTGCTTACTCTTATCGGCAAAGGCGAAACTCTTTCAGACCAAAATGTAAGATACGTTATTTCTCTTGTCAATGAGGGAAACGAGGATAAGCTTAACACAATGTCGTCAGGCTCAATTTGTATAACCTCAAAGGGCAAGCCCGTTAAGCCTAAAACAATAGGACAGGAAAAGTACTGTAACGCCATAAGAGATAATACAATTACATTTGGCGTCGGCCCTGCGGGAACAGGTAAAACCTACCTTGCGGTAGCAATGGCGGTAACTGCTTTCAGAGCAAAAGAGGTAAACAGAATTATCCTTACAAGACCTGCTGTTGAAGCGGGTGAGAAGCTGGGCTTCCTCCCCGGCGACTTGCAAAGCAAGGTTGACCCCTATTTAAGACCGCTTTACGATGCTCTTTTTGACATGCTTGGAGCAGAGAATTTTCAGCGTTATCAAGAGAGGGGCAATATTGAAGTTGCACCTCTGGCTTATATGAGAGGCCGTACCCTTGACGACAGCTTTATTATTCTCGACGAGGCGCAAAACACAACTCCCGAACAGATGAAAATGTTTTTGACCAGACTTGGCTTCGGCTCAAAAATGGTAATCACGGGGGATGTTACTCAGATTGATTTGCCCGACGGCAAAAAGTCGGGACTTAAAAAGGTAATGCACATATTGAGAGATGTGGACGACATTGCTATTTGCAGACTTAATCAAAAGGACGTTGTCCGCCACAAACTTGTTCAGGATATTGTAAGTGCATACCAAAGATATGAGGAGGGGAAAAATAAATAATGAACACGGTTAAAGTAATAATTTCAAACGACCAAAAGGACGTTAAAGTTCCAACCGGTATTCGTCTGCTGATAAGAAGATGCTGTCACGCAGTTTTGGAGCTGGAAAATTTCGAAGGCTCTGCAGAGGTCAGCGTAAGGTTTGTAAATAACCAGCAGATAAGAGAACTTAACTATACTTACAGAAATATTGACAGAGAAACTGATGTTCTCTCTTTCCCGTTAGGCGAAAACGGCGAATACGACGTAAATCTTGACACAGGTGCAAAGATTTTAGGCGATATAGTCATTTCTATGGAAAAAGCCTATGAACAGGCAGAGCTTTATAACCACCCTCTTCAAAGAGAAATCGGTTTTCTTACTGTTCATTCAATGCTTCACCTTCTTGGATATGACCACGAAAACGGCGGTCTTGAAGAAGTGCATATGAGAGAAAAGGAAGAAAAAGTTCTTACCCAAATCGGACTTAAAAGAAATAACAGCTATTATATGGGTGACGAGTAATGACAAAAACTGCCTTTGTTGCCATAGTAGGTAAGCCCAACGTGGGCAAATCATCGCTTTTAAATAAAATGATTGGGCAGAAAATTGCCATCGTTTCCTCAAAACCTCAGACTACAAGAACAAAGATAATGGGAGTTCTCACCAAAGGGGAAACACAGCTTGTTTTTACCGATACTCCCGGGTTTCATAAGCCTCATAATAAGCTGGGCGAAAAAATGAACGAAGCTGTGGGCGACACTGTGGGAGGCGTTGATGCCTGTTTGTTTTTAGTTGAGCCAAAAGGCGAGCTTAACGAACAGGAAATGGAACTCCTTGAAATGTTTAAAAAGCATAAAATGCCTGTTATCCTCGCTATCAATAAAATTGATATGATTAAGGATAAAGAGGAACTATTAGAAAGAATAGTTTATCTTACGGGTCTTTATGATTTTACGGCGGTAGTGCCTGTCAGTGCTTCAAGAGGCGATAATGTAAATGATATTATCGATGAGCTTGATAAACTTGCCGTGGAGTCGGTTCACTTTTTCCCCGACGATACTCTTACCGACCAGCCGGAGAGAGTTCTTGCGGCGGAAATTATAAGAGAAAAGATTTTGCGCCTTATGGATAAAGAGGTTCCTCACGGTATTGCCGTTGCAGTAGAAAAAATGCGCGAAAGGGATAATCAGGATATTCTTGATATAGAAGCTACTATCTACTGCGAAAGAGAGAGCCATAAGGGTATGGTAATCGGCAAAAAAGGCGCAATGCTTAAAAAAATTTCAACTTATGCCCGTCAGGATTTAGAAAATTTTTTCCAAATCAAAATCAATCTTCAGTGCTGGGTTAAGGTAAAAGTGGACTGGAGAAACAGAGAGGGATTAATCCATAATTTCGGATTGGATTAAATTAACACAAATTTAAAAATCGCCATAGGATAAAATAATTGTATCAGATTAACTTTGGCGGTGTTTTTATGATAGATGAAAATTGGAAGCAATTTTTAAATACAGGTTCTGTTGAGGATTACCTCAACTATAAATTTCACGAAAAGGCAAAGGACGATGAATACTTCAACCAAGGGTTTAGTAATCAAAGAACAGACAATAGGGGAGAGTGACCGTTTAGTTACTCTCCTTACTGCTGATTACGGCTTGGTAAGAGCCTTTGTCAGAGGTGCAAAGCATATGAAAAGCCGTCTTGCCTCAACCACCTCGCTTTTTGCATACTGCGAATTTTCTCTATACAGGGGAAAGGACGCTTTTGTTGTAGATAACGCCTCGCCTATTGAGGTGTTTTTTGATTTGAGAAAGGATATTGTCCGCCTTGCCCTTGCCCAGTATTTTGCACAGCTTGCATATGAACTTTGCGAGGAGGAACAGCCTGCGCCTGAAACACTTTCTGTAATTCTCAACGCTTTGCATCTTCTTTGCAACAGCGACAAGGATTTAAGGCTTGTTAAATCAGCGGTGGAGTTAAGGCTTTTGTGCCTTGGCGGATATATGCCCAATATTCTTGCCTGCGCCAACTGCGCTACATATGAAACGGATTTAATGTATTTTGATACTCTTGAGGGCTGTATCTACTGCGAAAACTGTGCAAAGACAGGAGCAATGCCCTGCCCTAAAAACGTAATTACGGCAGTTAGGTTTATCTGCCTTACAGAGCCTAAAAAAATATTCTCTTTTTCTTTAAGCGACGAGAATTTTGAAATTTTGTCGCAGCTTACTGAAAAATATCTTTTGTCACGGGTGCAGAAAAATCTGCCCACACTTGTTTTTTATAAAGGATTAGTTTAATGGATAAGAATTTAAAAACACTTGAGCTTGACTTAATACTTGATAAGCTTTCGCAGGAGTGTACCTGCGACGACGCCAAGGATATGGCGCTTGCATTAAAACCTGTCTGTGATATGGGCGAGGTGGAGCTTTTGCTCAAGCAGACGGAAGACGCTTTTTCACTTCTTGCAAGGTTCGGCGCTCCGTCATTTTCAGGGCTTAAAAATGTGAATAACTCTCTTCACAGAGCGAATGCAGGGGGCTCGCTTAATACAAAGGAATTGCTTGATATAGGCTACTGCCTGCGCTGTCTGCGTAATCTTGCAGAGTGGCACTCCCATTGCAGCGGGGTGAAAACAAGTCTGGACTTTTTCTTTGACGGCGTTCAGCCTAACAAGTACCTTGAAACAAAAATATTCACCTGTATTATCAGCGAGGAGGAAATAAGCGATAAGGCGTCTGAAGCCCTAAACGATATTCGCCGTAAAATTCGCTCAAAGGAAAATTCAGTCAGGGAAAAGCTTGACGCAATGATACATTCCTCACACTATCAGCAGTATTTGCAGGAGGCGATTGTAACCCAGCGAAACGGTCGTTTTGTTGTGCCTGTAAAAGCAGAGTGCAGGGGCAGTGTGCCGGGTCTTGTTCACGATACCTCATCAACCGGCGCAACTGTATTTGTTGAGCCTGCCTCTGTTGTAGATGCAAATAATGATATAAAGGTTTTGCAGGGTAAGGAACGTGACGAAATTCAGCGTATCCTTTTTGAACTGTCGGCAGAGGCAGGGGACTTTGCCCAAAGCATAAAACATTCTTACGACAGCGCTGTAATGCTTAATCTTATTTTCGCCAAGGCGCACCTTGCTTATAAGATGAAAGGTTCAAAACCAATTATTAATAACGAGGGAATAGTATATCTTAAAAAAGCACGCCACCCTCTTATTGACCCTAAGAAAGTAGTACCTACCGATATTATCTTAGGTATTGAGTACGATACACTTGTAATTACAGGACCAAACACAGGCGGTAAAACAGTATCACTTAAAACTTTGGGACTTTTAAGTGCAATGACTATGTGCGGTATGTTTATCCCTGTCAGCGATATGTCCCGAATTTCAGTTTTCGACAAGATTTTGGTGGATATAGGAGATGAGCAGAGTATTGCCCAGTCTCTGTCCACATTTTCTTCTCATATGGTTAATATTATTGATATTATGTCAAAGGCAGACGATAAAACCCTTGTTCTTATTGATGAACTTGGCGCAGGAACAGATCCTGTGGAGGGTTCGGCGCTTGCCGTTTCCGTAATAGAAGATTTACGCTCAAAGGGTGCAAAAATCGTTGCTACTACCCATTATGCCGAATTAAAAGCATACGCTCTTGATACTCCGGGGGTTACAAACGGCTGCTGTGAGTTTGATGTAGAAACTTTGAAACCTACTTACAGACTGCTGATAGGTGTTCCCGGCAGGTCAAACGCTTTTGCCATTTCAAAACAGCTTGGTATGGACGAAAAAGTTATTGACAGGGCAAAGAATATTGTGGGTTCCGACAACCGTGAATTTGAGGCGGTTTTGGAAAAGCTGGAAAGTACACGTCAGTCCTTGGAACAAGAACGCGCCGAAGCGCAGGAAATGATTGAAAAGGCAAAGAAAATTGAGGAAAAAGCCCAAAGCGAAAAAGACCAGATTGAGACGCTAAAAAAGCGTGAACTTGATAAAGCTAAAAAAGAGGCTCAAAAACTCATTGACGCTGCAAAACGTAAAAGCGCTGACTTCCTTCTTGAACTTGAAAAATTGAAAAAAGAGCAGGATTCATCAAACGCCGTAGAAATTGCCAGAAAAACAAGACGTGCTGTTAAAAGCCAGATGGGCGAAATGGACGAGCTTATCAATCCTGCCGCTATTGCGGATAATTGGGATTACGACTATAAACTTCCCAGAGAACCAAAGGTGCACGACACAGTTATTATCAAAGGCATCGGCGAGGGTGAAATCCTTGAGATAACAAAGGACAAGGTTCTTGTTAAATCAGGACTTATCAAAACAAGAGTAAAATTAAGCGATATTATGCTTTATGATAAGCCAAAGGAAAAGCCTAAAAAGGTCAGTCATAATCTTTACCGTACATCTTCAAGGGCGGACGCAGACGTAAAAACGGAAATCGACCTGCGAGGCGAAACGGTGGACGAGGCTTTGGGCGAGTTAGGTCTGTTTATTGATAAATGCGTTTTAAACAGCATTGAGGAGATAAGAATTATTCACGGTAAGGGTACAGGTGCTTTGAGAAGCGCTGTAACAGATTACATGAAGAAGCATCCTAATATTGCCGAATACCGCTTGGGCAAGTACGGCGAGGGTGAAACAGGCGTTACCATTGCCAAATTAAAATAATACACATATGTGGGTGTAAAATCATTTTCTTTACACTACAAATTGTGTCAATACAAAATGGGAAAATTTAATTAATAAATTTAGGTAAAATACACTTGACATAACAACTCTTCTTTAGTATAATACCTTTTGCTGTAAAGAGTAATTACTTTACACACTTGTGAGATTAGTGAAAGGAGAGGTCGTTGTGGCAAAAAATTTGGAAATACCTTTTTTGCTTGATTTTTACGGTGAGATGCTTACCAAAAAACAGCACGACTTTCTTGTGTATTATTACGAAGAAGACCTTTCACTTTCTGAAATAGCCGAAAACGAGGGCATAACCCGTCAGGGCGTGCGCGATTCAATCAAGCGTGCGGAGTCACAGCTTTTTGATATGGAGGAAAGGCTGGGACTTGCAAAGCGTTTTAACGAGCTTAAAAAAGGCATCGACGAGATAGTTGAATGTGCAGAGGCAATTAATCAGTACAACTTAAATCACTCTCTGTCAATGGAGATTAATGATAACGTTGCACGAATTAAATCTCTCGCCTTATTTCTCAAAGAAGGTTAATCCTAACAGACAGGAGTTGATTTCTTGGCATTTGAAGGTTTAAGCGAAAGACTTGAAAATTCTTTCAAAAAGTTGCGTGCCAAGGGCAAATTAACCGAGGCTGACGTTAAAGAGGCAATGCGTGAAGTAAGGCTTGCTCTACTTGAGGCAGACGTCAACTATAAGGTATCAAAAGAATTTACTGCTAAAGTAACTGAACGTGCCATAGGCGCCGACGTTATGGAGTCTCTTACTCCGGGGCAGATGGTTATTAAAATAGTAAACGAGGAGCTCACTGCTCTTATGGGCGGCAACGAGGCTCGCCTTGCTATTGCAAATCATCCCCCCACAGTAGTAATGATGTGCGGCTTGCAGGGTAGCGGTAAAACAACTCATTCTGCCAAGCTTGCTTTAAAACTGAAAAAAGAAGGTCACAGACCTTTGCTTGTTGCCTGCGACGTTTACAGACCTGCTGCAATTAAGCAGTTACAGGTAGTTGGCGAGCAGGTGGGCGTTCCCGTATTTGAAATGGGAACGGAAAATCCTGTCACTATCGCACAGGAAGCAGTTAAATATGCCAAAGACCACGGTAACGATTATGTGTTTATTGATACTGCCGGCCGTCTGCATATTGATGAGGAGCTGATGCAGGAGCTTACAAATATCCGCTCAACTGTTCACCCTCACGAAATACTTCTTGTTATCGACGCTATGACAGGACAGGACGCAGTAAACGTTGCCAAAAGCTTTAATGAAACGCTGGGTATTGACGGCGTTATCCTTACAAAGCTTGACGGTGATACGAGAGGCGGTGCGGCTCTTTCAGTAAGAGCTGTTACGGGAAAGCCTATCAAGTTTATCGGTACAGGCGAAAAGCTTGACAATCTTGAAACTTTCCACCCCTCAAGAATGGCGTCAAGAATTCTCGGTATGGGTGACGTTCTTTCCTTTATCGAAAGAGCAGAGCAGTCCCTTGACGAGAAAAAAGCGGCAGAGCTTGAAAAAAAGCTTGCTAAAAATAAGTTTGACCTTAACGATTTGCTTGACCAGTTTGAGCAGATTGAGAGAATGGGAAGCATTAAAGACACAATCAAAATGATTCCCGGTATAGGCGGAAAAATCAAGGACGAGGATATTGACGAGGGAGCTTTTACAAGATTTCGTTCAATTATCTACTCTATGACTAAACAGGAGAGAGAGCATCCTGATATAATAAACCCGTCAAGAAAACGCCGAATTGCCAAGGGCTGCGGTATGGAGGTTGAAGATGTAAACAAACTCCTTTCTCAATTTAAGCAGATGCAAAAAATGATGAAGCAGTTTTCAGGCGGCAAGGGCACTCCCAGAATCAGTAAAAAAATGCGCCGTATGATGCAGGCAAATCCTGATATGGCGGAAAAGATGATGGGCAAAATGGGCGGTAATTCCAATCCCTTTGGTTTTTAACTAATACAGTATTCACCCAAATAATTTTGGTTTGGATAAAATAAATTTTACATAATACATTTTTGGAGGTAAATTAAAATGGCAGTAAAAATCAGACTTCGTCGTATGGGCGCAAAGAAGGCACCTTTCTATCGTGTAGTAGTAGCAGATTCAAGATATCCACGTGACGGTCGTTTCATTGAGGAAATCGGCACATACAACACAATGGTTGATCCGGCTGAAATTAAGATTGACGCTGATAAGGCTAAGAAGTGGATTGCAAACGGTGCACAGCCAACAGATACAGTTAAGAGCATCCTTAAAAAAGAAGGCATCCTTTAATCTTTGATAAAAACAAAGTTTAATACAGGAGGTGTTTTCTTTGAAGGATTTGTTAATTTCAATAACAAAGGGACTTGTAGATAATCCCGATGAAGTTTCTGTTGTAGTTGACGAACCTAACGAAGAAGGCGTTACTGTATATCATCTTCACGTAGCAGAGGACGATATGGGCAGAGTTATAGGAAAGCAGGGCAGAATTGCCAAGGCTATCCGAGTTGTTATGCGAGCAGCAGCAACAAGAAACGACGCAAAAATTTCAGTGGAAATTGACTGATAAATGAAAAGCCGTACATTTTTGTACGGCTTTTTTCGCAGATTTGAATATACTGATATTATGGAGTAATTATGAAACAGTATTTGGAAGTGGGAAAACTTAATAATACCCACGGAGTAAAAGGTGAATTAAAGCTTCAGCTTTGGTGCGACGGTATTGACTACTTAAAGCAGTTTAAAACGCTTTATCTTGACGACAAAGGCGAAAAGCCTCTTGAGCTTTTGTCTGTCAGACCTCAAAAAGATTTGGCAATAGTTAAGTTTAAGGATGTTGACACTATTGAAAAAGCGCAGGAAATTAAAGGCAAAGTGCTTTACGGCAACCGTGACGACGCTGTTATAGACGACGGCGCCAACTATATTGCCGACCTTATCGGCTGTTATGTGGTGGATATCGATACCGACGAGGAATACGGTCAGGTTAAAGATGTACTTAATTACGGCTCCTGCGATATTTACGATATTGAAAGCTGGGGCAAGCACAGTTTAATTCCTGCTATCAAAGATGTGGTAAAGGAAATAAATACTGAATTTAAGGTAATAAAAATAAAAAGGATAAAGGGTTTGTTTGATGAGGATTGATATATTAACGCTTTTTCCGGATATGTGCGATACTGTTTTAAGCCACTCCATAATAGGCAGAGCCAGACAGGCAAAAAAGGTTGAAATAAACTGTATAGACATTCGTGACTATACCCTTGATAAGCACAGACGTGTGGACGATAAGCCATACGGCGGCGGAATGGGAATGATAATGGCGCCGCAGCCTATATATGACTGTTTCAGCGCACTGTGTGACGAGATAGGCGCAAAGCCCCATCTCATTTACCTAACCCCGCAAGGAAAGACGTTGACTCAAGAGAGAGTTAAAGAACTGTCAAAACTTGATAATATTGCTCTTTTGTGCGGTCATTACGAGGGTATTGACGAAAGGGTTATTGAGGCGCTGGAGCCGGAGGAAATCTCTGTGGGTGACTATGTGCTTACAGGGGGGGAACTGCCTGCTTTAATCGTAGCAGACGCAGTGTCAAGAATGTTGCCCGGCGTTTTGAGTGATGACGAGTGTTTTGAGGAAGAAAGCCATTATAACTCACTTTTGGAGTATCCCCAGTATACTCACCCAAGCGTATGGCAGGACAGAAAAGTGCCCGAGGTTTTATTGTCAGGACACCACGCAAATGTGGATAAATGGAGACGTGAACAGTCACTAAAACGCACTATGGAAAGGCGTCCCGATATGCTCGAAAATGCGCAGCTTAACAAAGAAGATATTGCATTTTTGTCGAAACTAAAAAAAGAGTAAAAAAATATGTGTAAATTGCACAAATAAGTGTTAAATAAATTCTTTTCAATTAACAAGTCAAACGAACTTGATATTTACTTATTGACCGAATTAATTTTGGTGGTATAATATGTAATAGTGAATGAAATAAATCTAATATGCACAATATATTGTATTATGACGAATGAGAGGTTATCTATATGTTTGTTAAAGATGTAAAGGTTGAAAATCAGGTTGGTTTACACGCACGTCCTGCAACTTTCTTTATCCAGAAGGCAAATGAATTCAAGTCATCAATTTGGGTTGAAAAGGAAGAGAGAAGAGTTAACGCAAAAAGCCTTTTAGGTGTACTTTCACTTGGTATTATGGGCGGTACTGATATTCGTATTATCGCAGACGGTTCTGACGAGGAAGAGGCTGTTGAAGGTCTTGTTTCACTTGTAAAGTCGGGTTTTACCGAGTAATTAAAACTACACTTAAAGCATAGCTTTGGCTATGCTTTATTTTTTTATATTTTGTGATATAATATTTAGAGATTATAGGAAAGGAGTGACATAATGACTGAAAAAGAACTGAGAAAAAAGGCTATGGCTCTGCCTCTTCAGCCGGGCGTCTATATTATGAAAAACAAAGATAAAAAGATCATTTATATCGGCAAGGCAAAAAAGCTGAAAAACAGAGTGTCTTCTTATTTCGGCAGTCATTCAAATCACTCCATCAAGGTTATCAGAATGGTGGAGAATGTGGACGATTTCGATTACATTCTCTGCGACAGCGAGTTTGAAGCTCTTGTGCTTGAGTGTTCTCTTATTAAACTGCACCAGCCAAAGTATAACATTCTTCTTAAGGACGATAAGGGATATAATTATATTAAAATCACAAAAGGCGAGTTTCCCAAAATATCCGAATGTAAGCAAATGAGCGACGATAACGCCACTTATTTGGGTCCTTATACTTCTAATTTTTCGGTAAAACAGGCTGTTGAGGAAACGCTTAAAATTTTCAAACTTCCTCGTTGTAATAAGCAGTTTCCCAGAGATTACGGAAAAAGCCGTCCTTGTCTTAACGGCTTTATGGGGCTTTGCTGCGCCCCCTGCGCTAAAAGAATAAGCAAGGAAGAATATGCAAACAATATTCAGGACGCCATTTCTTTTCTTAAAGGCGGCAGCGCCAAAGCTGTTAAAGAAATGGAAGCCCAAATGGCAGAACTGGCGGAGAATCTTGAATTTGAAGAATGTGCTAAATTAAGAGACAGAATAAAGGCGATAAAAAACCTTGAAGAAAAACAAAAGGTTGTGTCTATAAACGTTCCCGAGGAGGACGTGTTCGCTCTTGTAACGTCCAACAAAAAAGCCTGTTTTGAAGTTATCAGATTTGAACACGGCAAGCTGACTGATACTGAATTTTGGCTCATTGACCCTGTTGATGATTTGGAACAAGGAAGATTTGAACTAATTGAAAGATACTATTCAATGAGAGAACGTATTCCCTCAAGAATTGCTGTTGACGGCAGTATTGCCGACGAGGAGCTTTTAAGAGAATTTCTCGAAAGTAAAAGGGGCAAAAAGGTTGAATTTATCCACCCGCAAAAAGGCGAGCATCTTTCAATAGTAAATATGTGCGTAAAAAATGCAAACGAGCATCTTGCCCAGCATCAAGGCAGACTTGGCAGAGAGATTGCCGCCCTTGAGGATTTGAAACAATTACTGGGACTTGAAAAAATCCCTGAGTATATAGAGTCTTATGATATATCACACACCTTTGGAGCGGACAACGTGGCAGGTATGGTGGTTTTCCATAACGGCAGACCTATGAAAAGCGCCTATAAACGTTTTTCTATTAAAGGCTTTGACGGTCAAAACGATGTGGGCTCAATGCGTGAGGTTTTAACAAGACGTTTTGACCATTACTATAACGATGAAGAGGGCAGTACCTTTAAAATTCTACCCGATTTAATTTTGCTTGACGGCGGCGAGCCCCAGGTGAACGCTGTTTTGCCTGTAATCAGAGGTATGGGCATAAATGTGCCTGTTTTCGGTATGGTTAAGGACAGTAAGCACAGAACACGCGCCATTGCTCTTAACGGCGGTGAAATAGAAATTAATTCTCACCGTCAGGTATTCACTCTTGTTTCAAATATACAGGAGGAGGTACACCGTTTTGCCATTACCTATCACCACAATAAGCATAAAAAAAGCACTTTGTCTACATCGCTAACTAAGATAGAGGGGATAGGAGACGCAAAAGCAAAGGCTCTTCTAAAGCATTTTAAAACAGTTACGGCAATAAAAAATGCCGCTGTTGACGAACTTTTACAGGTAAAAGGTATTAGCGCAGCTAATGCTAACAGCATATTTGACTTTTATCATAATTTGTAAAAATAGTGTTAATCGGCTTGACTATTATTAGAGTAGTTTGTATAATGTTATACAGTAATGGTAAGAGTGCGTCCTTTTTTAGACGCATCTGCTGATTATGAGGGTAACGGAATGATGCGAGTTATAACCGGCATTGCCCGTGGTAGAAGATTGGAAACTCTAAACGGTGAGGATGTCACAAGACCTACAACTGAATCTGTTAAAGAGGCTCTTTTTTCTATGATACAGTTTGAGCTGGAGGATAAAAAGGTGCTTGACCTTTTTGCAGGCTCCGGTCAGCTTGGTATTGAGGCTCTTTCAAGAGGGGCAAGGGTTTGCACCTTTGTAGAAAATAACAGGCAGGCTTTGAAAGTGGTTCAAAACAATCTTTCTCACTGTAAGCTTGATGACAAAGCAAATGTGGTTTTCAGCGACGCTCAAACATTCCTTATGAGGAAAAACAATTTTGATATTGCGCTTCTTGACCCTCCTTATAATAAAGGGTTGATTGAAAAAACATTGCCATCGCTTATTCCTATGATGTCAGACGACGGCGTTATCGTGTGCGAAACCTCATTTAACGAGGATTTGCCGGAAAAGATTAACGGCTGGTTTGCAGAAAGGGTAAGAAAGCACGGCAAAACAAAAATTACCCTTTACAGAAAGGAGCGCTGATATGAGAATAGCCATTTGCCCCGGCAGCTTTGACCCCGTAACATTAGGTCATCTTGATATTATTGAGCGTGCCGGTGAACTTTTTGACAAGGTTATAGTTCTTGTAATGAGCAACAGCGCAAAAAAATCTGCGTTCACCGTTGAGGAGAGGATTGCTCTTCTTGAAAAGTGTATAGACAAGCCCAATATAAAGGTGGATACATACAGCGGTTTGCTTGTTGATTATGCCAAGGAAAAAGGCGCCGTTGCCATTGTTAAGGGACTTCGTGCCGTATCTGATTTCGACTACGAATTTCAGCAGGCACTTATTAATAAAAGTCTGTTTCCGAAGATTGAAACTGTATTTTTAACTGCCAAGGGTCAAAATATGTTTCTTTCTTCCAGTATGGTGAAAGAGGTTTGCAGCCTAAACGGCGATATTTCATCATACGTTCCCAAAGCGATTGTAAATGATATTTATTTAAGGTGTAAAGGAGAAAAATAAAATGACAAATACCGATATTTTGCTTGAAGATTTAGAGGACGTGCTTGACGACGCTACCTCCATTCCTCTCAGTAAGAAATATGCTGTTGACGTAGAAAAAATTAAGACAATAATTGAGGATATTCGTTTAAACACTCCTCAGGAAACAAAGCAGGCTAAAGCTATTGTTGACTCAAGAAACTCAATTCTTGAAGAGGCAAACAAGCAGGCTGCTGATATAATTGCAAAGGCAAACGAACAGGCAAGAGAGCTTGTTGCAAGAGACCAGATTACTCAGACTGCACAGGCTGAAGCTGCCGACATTATTGCAAAAGCAAAGGAGCAGGGCGATGCTTATATCGCAGATGCACAGAATCAGGCTTCAGAGATTTTGAGCAACGCTACAAATCAGGCTAATGAAATGGTTACTACTGCACAGAACAAGTCAAGAGAAATGCTTACAGCAGTTAATAACTATGCAGACGATACTCTCCTTGCTATTGACGACAGCCTTTACAAAGCTCTTTCAGACGTTCGTCGTATCCGCCAGGGTATTATGAACAGCCAGAATAAGCACAATAACTAAATATAATAATTAACAAGAGATTAAAAATCCCGATACACATTTGTGTATCGGGATTTTTTTGCGTTTATTTTGATTCTTCTGAAGTTCTTTTTTCAACTATGTAGTCGTGAACCTTATCGGCAAGTTCGCCGTGAATTTTGAATTTGGTGGAGAAAACAATAAGAGAAATAAGAACAAGCACAGGCGGAATACCGAAAGCGATTATGCCGATAGCTGTTTTTGCCGAATCGTTAATAACTCCTTCTTTAATTTGAGTATTGTAGTCAACAAGCTTAAGTCCGCCGAAAAGAATAACAGTTTGAACTGTGTACGCAAGCTTCTGTAAAAAGCCCTTCATAGAGAAAGTGATGGACTCGTTTCTTTCGTTGTTTTTGTATTCGCCGTAGTCAACAATGTCTGCAAGGAAAATAGTCTGTGCCACAAACATTGAGCCTATTCCGATTGACGCAAGGATATAGCATATATCAAGCATAATCGTGATATTCAGAATAGGACCAAACAGGTACATTAGTCCGTATCCCGCTATGGTCAGGATAAGGGAAAATTGATAAATTTTTCTCTTGCTCCAACATTTTGAAAGCACAGGAATTACAAGCAGTCCTAAAACGGAGCCGACTGCTCCGATTGCAGAAAACAGACTTTGTTTTGTAGGGTCGCCAAGTACGTCGGTGAAGTAATAAACAGCGGTGGAACTTGTAAGATACCAGCCTGTATTTGAAACCATAGCAAAAACGATGAATACAACAAGCTGGTCGTTTTTAGCTATAACCTGAAACATCTTTTTAAACGAAAACTTTTCGCCGCTGTTGTAAACAACGTGCTTTTCTTTTGTGGAAAGTACGCATATTAATGCAAAAGTTACAAGCAAAACGGCACATATTATTGCCCATTTTGAAAAGCCTGATGCAGAGTAGCCTTTTTCAGTTTTCATTCCTGATGAAAGCATAGGAAGTATGTACGGTGTTAATACTGTTATAATTCCCTGACCTAAACCGGAAAATGTTCTGGCTACTGTTGCCACAAGGTTTCTGTCCTTAGGGTCTGTGGTAAACGACGGTACCATTGACCAGTAGGGAATGTCTGCCATAGTATTCGTCATTCCCCAAAGTACATACATAAAACCTATGTATATATAGAGCTTTGTTCCGCTCATTCCAAAGCTTGTGAACAAAAGGGAAAGTACAATGGCATTAGAAGCGGTACCTATCAGTATCCACGGTCTGTATTTGCCCATTTTTGTTTTTGTACTGTCAACGATAGTTCCCATCATAGGGTCGTTGATGCCGTCCCATATTCTTGCAAGAGGGGTAAGAAGAAGCAGAAAACCTTCTTTTAACCCCAATACGCTGGACAGATAATAGGATAGGTAGGAGTAAAAAAGTCCGTAACTCAAGTCAAGACCTATGGCGCCTACGCCGTATCCTATTTTTTCACGCCAGGTAGATTTGTAATCGCCCATATTTAATTCCTCTTTTTTATTTTATAGTAAGAATTATAGCATAATTCTTTCCCCGTAACAATAAAAAATACGAATTTATAAAGTGTTACAATTCCGTTACAAATATATCAGTCAGAAAAAAATTTCTTGACAATATCTTTACGCCCTTATATAATTAAGAAAAGGCGGAAATTCCAATAAAATCCCATTAATTCCATCTAAATCCCAAATGAATTGCCTTAAACTTGTGAAAGGAGAGAAAGATATGCGCTTACTTGTAGGTACCCTTGAAGGCTATAAGCTGGATTCAAAGGGTCGTCTTTCTATTCCTACCAAGTGGAGAGAGCGTTTGGGTAAGGAATTTTATATGGTTGCTGTTACCGTAAGAGGATGTAAGTGCCTTACTCTGTATCCGGAAGAGCAGTTTAATGCTACTTACGAGGCTACTCAAAACGGTACCGAAAACGAAAAGTATGACGCTATTACCTCTCTTTTTGATAATGCTGAAGAGGCAGTTTTGGACTCACAAGGCAGATTTACCGTTAATCAGCGCCTTAAAGATGAGGCTCTTCTTTCAAACGATACTACCGTAGTGTTCAAAGGAAAAGGTAAGTTTATCGAGATTTGGAATACTGAAGAATACGATAAATTCTATAACAGCTATGACCATAGCCTTGGTATGTACGATATGATGGACAAGCTGAAAGGGAACAGGGAATAATGGAGTTTGTTCATAAAAGCGTCTTGTTTGACGAGGCGATAGAAGCTCTGGACTTAAACAGCGAAAAAGTAATACTTGACGGTACTGCAGGGGGCGGAGGTCATTCCTCTGAAATTTCAAAAACTGCAAAACAGCTAATTGCAGTGGACCAGGACCCCGATGCCATTACAGTACTTAATGAACGCTTGGGCGACAGAAAAAACGTGACAATAGTTCACGATAATTTTTCACATATTAAATCAATACTTAAAAGCCTTAATATAGACAAGATTGACGGCGTACTGCTTGATTTGGGCGTAAGCTCTTTTCAGCTTGATACTGCTGACAGAGGTTTTTCTTTCCATAAAGACGCTCCTCTCGATATGCGAATGAGCAAAACGGGATTAAGTGCAAAAGACGTTGTAAATACTTACAGCGAAACCGAGTTGGCAGACGTTATTTTTAAATACGGCGAGGAGAAATTCGCACGTAAAATTGCCTCAAATATAGTTAAGGCGAGGCAGGACAAACCTATTGAAACCACCTTTGAGCTTGTGGATATTATAAAAGCGTCATTGCCGCAAAAGGCAATGAGAGACAGTCACCCTGCGCGTAAAACTTTTCAGGCAATACGCATTGAGGTTAACGGTGAACTTGACGTGCTGAAAAGCACTCTTGACGACGCTTTTGACTGCCTTAACAGCGGCGGAAGAATTGCCGTAATAACATTCCATTCTCTTGAAGACAGAATAGTAAAGGAAAAGTTTAACGAGTGGTGCAAAGGCTGTACCTGTCCAAAGGAATTTCCTGTATGCGTATGCGGAAATAAGCCCAAAGGAAAGGTGTTCAAAGCTGTTGCACCGTCCCAAAAAGAGCTTGAAATCAATCCCAGAGCACGCTCCTCAAGGCTGCGTGTTTTTGAGAAGTTTTAATTTTTAAATCAAAAGAAAGAGGTGAGTAAGATGACTAACACAGGCGATTTCAGAAGATATTCTTATGCAGGTGACACGTCCTACGCTGTTGAGGCGTTTAACCTTACCAGGTCATCTGCTGCCCCTGCTTATAAGCCCGATACCAAAAGAGATTTTAAGGTAAGAGGCAACAGTAAGCGAAAAAGCCGCAGCCAGCTTTTGCAGGAACAGAAAATCGGACTGCGTAAAGCTGCTGTAATAGGCGTTACATCGCTTTTGACTATTGCTATGTTTTTCTCCGTATTAAGCACTAATGCGAAGAAAAATGAACTGACCCACGAAATATCCAATCTTGAAACCCAGCTTGCTGTCGCCGAGAGTGAAAACACAAGGATTAACAGCGAGCTTGATGCTCTTGTGTCAATGAGTATGATAGACAAGTACGCAGTAGAAGAACTGGGTATGTCTAAAGTGCAGTCAAATCAGATAGTATATGTCAATGTTTCTGAGTATAAACAGCAAAGGCAAATTGCTATGGAAAAGCTTATGGCTGAAACAGGAAAGTAATAATATAAATATAAATTGCGTACAATATTGAGAGTTAGAATTCTAACTCTCATATAGTTTTTTATTAAATAAGATAACAATTGCGGGAAGGAAGGTAGTTATGAAAATCAACACAAGCAAAAATATGCTTAAAAGATTGCTGATACTGGGTGTGGTAATCGTCTTTCTTCTCAGCACAAATGCAGTAAGAGTTTTGTATTTGCAGGTAGTAAGGGGAGAGGAACTTTCACAGAAAGCGGAATCACAGCAAATGGCAGATACGGAAATTTCCGCAATGCGAGGTACGATATACGACGCAGAGGGAAATGTTCTTGCAAAATCTGCAACCGTTTGGAATATTTACCTTGACCCTAAAGTAGTAGACCTTGAAATACTCGAAACAGATACGGCAGAGCAGATTGCCGCAAAGGAAAAAAAGAGCGAAGAAAGACGAAATTTGATAGTAGATTTCTTCAGCGAACTTTTTGAGTATGATGACGAGGAAAAAGAAAAACTCCTCGAAAAAACCAAAGCTGACAACAGATATGAGATAATTGAGAAAAAAGTCGAAAATAACGTCAAAGAGAAAATCAGTGAGTTTATTTCAGAAAATGATTTAAACTGCATCGGAATGGAGCAGACAACAAAAAGATATTATCCATACGATTCTCTTGCCTCAACCGTAATTGGTTTTACAGGCGCTGACGATCAGGGACTTTCGGGACTTGAAGCCTACTATGACGAAGAGCTTACCGGTGTAAACGGCAGAGTGATTACTGCAAAGGATGCCTTTTCAAACGATATTGCCAGCGAGTATGAAACTACCGTGGAGGCAACTGACGGTAATTCTCTCGTTACCACAATTAATCAAACGGTTCAGTATTATCTTGAAAAAGGACTTCGGGATACATTGGAGCAATATCAGGCAAAAGGCGCTTACGGTGTTATAATGAACTGCAATACAGGCGCTGTACTTGCTATGGCATCTCTTCCTGATTACGACTGCAACGACCCTTACACCCTCACTTACAGCAAGTACATAAACGAGCTTAAGGAGGTTAAGGACGAGGAAGAAAAAGAGGCATATCAAAGCACTGCTATCCAAAATCAGTGGAGAAACTTTACTGTAAGTGATACATATGTTCCCGGTTCTGTTTTCAAAACATTTATCGCCTGCGCGGCGCTGGAGGAAAATGTTGTTTCTCTTGACACCACATATAACTGCACAGGTTCAATACAGGTAGATAAGTACAAAATGAATTGTCACTACCACCCCGGACACGGCTTGCAGACTTTTACCCAGGGACTTGAAAATTCCTGTAACCCGTTTTTTATCACGGTCGGACAAAAGCTTGGCGTTCATAATTACTACAAGTATTTTGACGCATTTGGCTTTACGCAGACGACGGGTATCGACCTTTTGGGCGAGGCAGAGCCGCAGTACTACAAAGAGGACCAGTACGGTATAGTTGAGCTTTCTTCTGCATCATTCGGTCAGACAAACTCACTTACGCCTATTCAGGTTTGCACGGGACTTTGTGCCATTGCTAACGGCGGCAAACTTGTAAAGCCTTATCTTGTTTCTTCAATTGTTGACGCTGAAGGAAAAACAGTCAGCAAAACGGAAACTACGGTTGTACGTCAGGTAATCAGCGAGGAAACATCTGAAAAAGTACGTCAGATGATGAAATCAGTAGTAGATAACGGTACAGGTAAAAACGGTTACGTTGCCGGTTACAGCGTAGGCGGTAAAACAGGTACGTCAACAAAGTTAGGTGAGTCAGCAGAGGGCGAGGGAGATAAGTATATCGTGTCTTTTGCGGCTATCGCACCAACAGACAATCCCGAAATTGCAATGATCATCATTGTTGATGAACCTAATCAGGATTTAGGCGGCGGCGCACTTTGTGCACCTATTGCCGCAGAGGTTATTGAGGAGTCAATGTCTGTCTTGGGTATTGAGCCTACATACAGCGAGGAAGAGCTTGAAAACGTATCCGACTATGCTCCCAACGTAGTTGACCAGTCACTTGAAGATGCAAAAACAACTATCGAACAGTACGGCTTAAAGGCACAGGTAATCGGAAACGGTGACAAGGTACTGCGTCAATTCCCGTCAAGCTCGTCAACAATACCAAAGGGCGGCACGCTTTATCTTTATACCGAGGATACAGACAAGAAGCTAACCAAGGTGCCTGACTTTACGGGATTAACAGTAAACGAGGCAAAGAGCTTGGCAAAGAGCAATAACTTAAACATTCAAGTAAGCGGTAACGACCTTACCAGCGGTTCCGTTATCGCATACAGACAAAGTGATGATAAATCTACAGAGGTTGAGCAGGGTACTGTTGTAACAGTATATTTCAAAAATACGCAGTCAGTTCTTGACTAAAGGAGTCTTAATTATGAAACTATCACAGATTTTAAAGGGAATAAAAGTGCTCAATGAGTACAGCGACATTGATGTTCTTGACGTAACACAGGATTCAAGACTTGTTAAAGAAGGCTCGCTTTTTGTATGTATCAAGGGTGCGGCTTTCGACGGTCACAGCGTTGCAGGTGAAATGCTGACTAAAGGCGCCTGTGCAGTAGTTGTTGAAAAAGATATGGGTCTTGACAATCAAGTAATCGTTGAGAATACAAGAGGAATTTTTTCCTATATCTGTGCAAACTTTTTCTCAAATCCTGCCGAAAAATTGAAGCTTATCGGTCTTACAGGTACAAACGGAAAAACTACAACAACTTTTCTCATTAAGCAGATTTTGGAAAATGTCGGCAAAAAGGTCGGACTTATCGGAACGGTTCAAAATATGATAGGTGACGAGGCGTATCCTGCTAAATATACAACTCCTGACCCTTACGAGCTTCAAAAACTGTTTTCACAAATGGTAGAGGCAGGCTGTGAATACTGCGTAATGGAAGTATCTTCGCAGGCCTTGGCACAGGGCAGAGTAAACGGCGTAAGATTTGCAGTGGGCGCTTTTACAAATCTTACACAGGATCACCTTGATTATCATAAAACTTGGGAAAATTACTTTAATGCAAAAAGACTTCTTTTTGAAAACTGTGATATTGCCGTTACAAATGCAGACGATGAAAACGGACTTAAAATAATTGAGGGACTTAATTTTGATAAAGTGGTAACATATGCTGTAAACAGAAATGACGCAACATATGTGGCTAAAAATGTAACATTTAAATCAAACGGGGTTGAATATGAGCTTGTGGGTGATAAAATAGGCAGATGTTCCTGCCCGATTCCCGGCAGATTTTCTGTTTACAACTCCCTGTGTGCAGCTTCCTGCGCTCTCGCTCTTGGAATTTCCTTTGAGCAGGTGCTTATGGCAATCAGCAAGTCAAAGGGTGTTAAGGGCAGAATAGAGGTTGTCCCCTGTGACAGAGATTTTACTATTATCATTGACTACGCTCATTCTCCCGACGGTCTTGAAAATATAATTTCATCCCTTAAAGAAATTGCAAAGGGCAGAGTAGTTACTCTTTTCGGCTGCGGCGGAGACAGAGATAAAACAAAGCGTCCGAAAATGGGCAAAATTGCCGCAGAACTTTCCGACTACTGCATTGTTACGTCGGATAATCCAAGAAGTGAAAATCCTTCAGCAATAATTCAGGATATTCTTGAGGGAATGAAAGGCGTTAAAACACCTTATACGGTAGTTGAAAATCGTAAAGAGGCTATTGCATATGCAATCGAACACGCAAAGAAAGACGATATTATTCTCCTTGCAGGCAAGGGCCACGAAACATATCAAATTTTGCCAACAGGCACAATTCATTTTGACGAAAGAGAAGCAGTAGCCGAAATACTTGCTAAACAGGACTGATTATGGAAACCTTAAAATTAAGCGAAATAGCAAATGCCTGCGGCGGAACATTCAGCGGTGAATGTGAAATAAACGGCGTTTGTATTGATACAAGAAAGATAACAAAAGGCTGTCTTTTTATTTGTATAAAAGGCGAGCGTTTTGACGGTCACAGCTTTGCCGAAGAGGCTCTTGAAAAGGGAGCGGCCGCTGTTATGATTCACAAAGCCGTTGAAGGCTTAAACGGTAATTACGTAATGGTAGAAAATACATCAAAGGCGCTTCTCGATTTAGGCGGCTACTACCGTTCAAAATTTAATCTTCATTTAGTGGGTCTTACAGGCTCTGTGGGAAAAACTACTACAAAAGAGTTTACCTATCTTGTAGTTAGCTCAAAATACAAATCAATAAAGACTCAAGGTAATCTTAATAACGAAATCGGTTTGCCTCAAATGCTTTTTCAAATTGACGGCAGTACACAGGCGGCTGTTATAGAAATGGGAATGAACCATTTCGGCGAAATACACAGGCTGTCAACTGCGGCAAAGCCCACTATTGCTTTAATTTCAAATGTCGGAACGTCACATATTGAAAATTTCGGCTCAAGAGAGGGCATACTTAAAGCAAAGCTGGAAATATTTGACGGACTTGAAAAAGGTTCAACAGTAATTCTAAACGGCGATAACGATATGCTTGCTACCGTAAAAAATGATGATTATAATATCGTGTTTTTCGGGATTGATAACGGAGATTTTAAAGCAAGAGATGTTGAGCAGAAAAACGGCAGTACCTATTTTGTAATTGATTTTTACGGCAAAAGTCAGGCTGTTACAATCCCGACAATAGGAATTCATAACGTTTATAACGCTCTTTCTGCTTTTGCAGTAGGTTATTTTCTTGATATTGAGCCTGAAGCGTGTGCAGACGCACTATCACACTATCAGCCCGAGGGTATGCGCCAAAAAGTTGTTGATTTTAACGGCATTACCATTATTGAGGACTGTTATAATGCAAGCCTTGATTCAATGAAAGCGTCAATCAATACCCTTGCCGATACAAACGGTAAAAGAAAAATTGCAGTCTTTTCCGATATGCTGGAGCTTGGCGGCTTTTCAAAAGAGGCGCACTCCAAGGTTGGCGAATATGCAGCCAAACAGAAAATTGATTATCTCTTTACAGTGGGAGAACAGGCAAAATATATTCACAACTCAGCAGTTGAAAACGGTATCAAAAATGCTTTGCATTTTGATAATAAAGACGCCCTTTCGGATAAACTTTCAAAGTTTCTTGAAAAGGGCGACGCGGTAGTATTCAAAGCCTCAAGAGGAATGGCTTTGGAGGAAGTAATCCATAAAGTTTATGACAGGTGGGGAAAATAATGGTTAGTATAATTATCAGTATTATAATTTCGTTCGGCGTAACAGCGGCATTGGGATTTGTTATCATTCCTTGGCTGAGAAAACTTAAATTCGGTCAGACAATTCTTGACATCGGACCAAGCTGGCATAAATCAAAGCAGGGCACTCCCAATATGGGCGGTCTTATGTTTATTGCGGGCATTATCATTTCCGTGGTAATCACATCTCTTATCGCTGTGTTTGCTCTAAATGTTAATCTTGAAACCGACGATATTTTAAATCAGCAGACTCATCGCGATATGGTTCTTATCGTAGGCGGTTTGGTTTTGGCTCTCGGTTTCGGACTTGTGGGCTTTACAGATGATTTCATCAAAATCAAGCTTAAAAGAAACAAAGGACTTACCGCAAAGCAAAAAACTCTCGGTCAGCTTGTTATGACATTCGGCTATATTCTCACTTTGTGGCTTTCACATAACACATACTGGTATATTCCGTTTGTAGGTAACGTAAATTTTGAGAAAAATATTTTCACCGCAATTATATTTTGGGTGCTTTCATTTTTTATCGTTTACGGCTGTGTAAATTCTGTAAATTTAACATACGGCATCGACGGACTTTGTTCTTCCGTTACGGTAACAGTTGCCGTGTCCTTTATCATAATAGGTCAAATGATGGCATTTTCAGGCTTGCAGATTTTTGCAGGCGCACTTTTAGGAGGCGTTCTTGGATTCCTTTGTTGGAACTGGAACCCTGCCAAAACATTTATGGGCGACACAGGCTCCCTGTTTTTAGGCGGTATGGTAGTTGCTCTGGGCTATCTGTGTAAATGTCCTATTATTCTTCTTCCTATCGGTATCGTTTACGTTTGCGAAACTATGAGCGATATTATTCAGATAGGCTATTTCAAACTTACTCACGGCAAGCGCGTGTTTAAAATGGCTCCGATTCACCACCACTTTGAAATGTGCGGCTGGAAAGAAAAAAAGATTTGCATAGTATTTTCACTTGTTAATTTAATCGGATGTGCAGTAGGCGTAGCAATTATGTATTACGGCGTGTTCGGCAAATAATATATATAGTAAAAGTTTTTAGAGAAAGGAGTGTTACAGTATGCCAAGCGATGAAAAAATAATCAAGTCAAACAAAAAAGGCAAAAGCCCCCTTACAGATTTAAACTTGTTTGTAACAGGCAGTATTGATATACCCTTTCTTGCAATAACTATTGCTCTTCTCACAATAGGGCTTATTATGCTGTTTTCAGCTTCATATCCTTATGCATACTATAAGAACAATCACGACTCATATTACTACTTCACAAGACAGTTTGTTTTTGCCGTTGTTGGTCTTGTGGCAATGGCTGTAATGTCTAAAATAAATTATAAATGGCTGAGAGTCGTTTCTGTTCCGCTGTTGGCAGTAACAATATTACTGCTTATAATCGTACTGTTTTATCATACAGATGTGGGAGGAGCAGGCGACAGTTCATTTAAAAGATGGATACCTATCGGTTCATTCACTCTCCAGCCGTCAGATATAGCAAAGTTCACGATTATTCTGACAATGGCGACTTATATAAGTAATTATTACGGTAAAATGAGGACATTCAAATACGGCATTTGTTTTCCGCTGGGAATTATTGCCGTTTTTTGCGGACTTATTTATCTTGAGCACCATATGTCCTGTACTATTCTTATGTTTCTTATCGGAGCTACTTTGATGTTTGTAGGCGGTTCTGACTGGAAACTGTTCGCTTTCGGTGCGGCAGTGCTGGCGCTGGTTACATTTATGGTTGTCACGTTTCCCGAACTCCTTGAAAGCTATGCAGGCGACAGAATCAGAGCTTGGCTTGATAAAGACTTTTCTCCGACAGACTTGAGATGGCAGACAAATAACTCTCTTTATGCTATCGGTTCAGGCGGGCTGTTCGGCGTAGGGCTTGGCAATTCAAAACAAAAGTATCTCTATGTTTCAGAGCCGCAAAACGATTTTATTTTTTCTATTGTATGCGAGGAGCTTGGTTTTGTCGGCGCAGCAGTAATTATTATTCTTTTTGCCGCTCTTGTTATAAGAGGATTTGTAATCGCCTCAAGGTGTCACGACAAATTCGGCGCTCTCATAGTAATCGGTATCGTGGCGCAAATCGGCATACAGGTTATTCTCAACATAATGGTTGTAACAGACACTATCCCCAACACAGGTATTGCTCTTCCGTTTTTCTCTTACGGAGGTACGGCGATGATGATGCTGTTGTTTGAAGTGGGAGTAGTGCTGTCAATATCACGAAAATCAAGTCAGAAAAAGGTGTAGAAAATGAAAATTTTATTTGCAACAGGAGGAACGGCAGGGCATATTAATCCTGCGCTTGCAGTTGCCTCTTACATAAGAGAAATATATCCCGACTGCGAAATAATGTTTATAGGTACAGCCGACCATATGGAGTCGCGTCTTGTGCCACAGGCGGGCTTTGATTTTAAAACAATCAATATTTCAGGATTTAAGCGTTCCTTTTCTCCCTCGGCAATCAGTCATAATATTAAAACTGTTTTCAGACTCATTAAATCATCAGGCGACAGCAAAAAAATAATTAAGCAGTTTAATCCAAACGTAGTAGTAGGCTTTGGCGGGTACGTTTCAGGTCCCGTTCTTCAAAGTGCAGTAAAGCTGGGCATACCTACCTGCATACACGAGCAAAACGCTTTTCCCGGCATAACAAATAAAACACTTGCAAAAGAGGTTGACAAGGTTATGCTTACCGTGGAGGACGCAAAAAAATATCTTCAGCCGAAAAACCCTGTGGAAATTACAGGACTCCCTGTAAGAGGCGAACTTTTAAGAGCTGACAAAGCAATGTCGAGAGCACAGCTTGGTATCCCTGACGACAAGTATCTCGTCCTTTCTTTCGGCGGTTCTTTAGGCGCAAAGCCTATAAATGAAGCAATGTACGATATTCTCCTTTCAAGTGCCGAAAGCGGCAGATACTGCCATATTCATTCAGTAGGTACAAACGGCACGGAATATCTTGAGAAATTTGAAAAAGCAGGCTTTGTAAACGGTAAAAAGGGTACTGTTGAGGTAAGACAGTATATTGATAATATGGACGTGTGTATGTCCGCCGCCGATTTGGTTATCGGCAGGGCAGGCGCGTCGTCCCTTTCTGAAATAGAGGCAATGGGAAAAGCATCAATCCTTATTCCTTCCCCTTATGTAGCTGAAAATCATCAGTTCCATAACGCTATGGCTCTTGTAAACAGAGACGCCGGTTTTGTTATTGAAGAAAAAGACCTTACAACACAGGTACTTAATGATAAAATAAACGAACTCCTCAGCGACGAAAACAAACTCAAAACAGTTGAAAAGAATGCAAAGGCTATGGCAGTTACAAATTCAAGAGAAAGAATTGCCCAAATTATACTTGATTTAGCTAAATAACAAAAAAATCACTCCTGCATAGAATGTTGTGATAAGAAAGTCTTATTCACAATACAGGGGTGGTTTAATGGATATATTAAAGATTAACGGCGGTAATACCTTAAAAGGAGAAGTAACACTCCACGGCGCAAAAAATTCGGCTCTGCCGATTTTGTGTTCCACCTTGCTGATAAAAGGTGAAAGCATTATACATAATTGTCCGCAGTTAAGCGATATTGCCGAAACACTGGAAATACTTGAGCATCTCGGCTGTAAAGTTGAAAGAAATGCCGATACCGTAAGCGTTGATGCTTCAAATGTTACTGCAAACTCAATAGATGAGGCGCATATGCGAAAAATGCGCTCGTCAGTTTTGTTTTTGGGCGCTCTTGTGTCAAGAGTAGGCTGTGCGGAGATTTTTCTTCCCGGCGGCTGCGATATAGGTATGCGTCCTGTTGATTTGCATATTAAAGCAATGGAAAGTCTGGGAGTTTCAGTGGCGGAAAACGGCTCGTCCATTTCCTGCAAAACTCTTGGTGTTAAAGGCGCAAAAATAATTTTGCCCTTTGCCAGCGTAGGCGCTACGGAAAATATTATTATTTGCAGCGCTGTTTCAAAAGGCAAAACAACAATAATCAACGCCGCAAGAGAGCCTGAAATTTCAGACCTTGCAGAGTTTCTTAATAAATGCGGTGCAAGAATTTACGGAGCAGGGGAAAGCACAATCGAAATTGAAGGCGTAAAAGAGCTTAAACCCTGCGAACACCGCATAATACCCGATAGAATTTTAGCCTCAACTTATATGAGTGCTTGTGCTGTAACAGGCGGAGATATTGTAATAAACGATGTTAAGGCAAGTCATCTTACACCTGTCTTTCCTTCATTTATGGAAATGGGATGCAGACTTTATCTAAAAGATAAATCGCTCCATATTGTAGCTCCAAAAAGACTTAAACGTGTAAAGAGCATAAAAACTATGCCGTACCCGGCATTTCCCACAGATTCACAGCCTATGGTTGTTGCGGCTCTTTCTGTGGCAAACGGCACTTCTGTTGTTAAAGAAACTATATTTGAAAACAGATTCAGATATGTAGGTGAGCTTAATCGTTTCGGCAGCGATATTGATGTAAGCGACAATCTTGCCGTTATAAACGGAGTTAAGGAATTAAACGGAGCAAATGTTATTTCAACTGATTTAAGAGGCGGCGCGGCATTAATAGTTGCGGCGTTAAAAGCAAACGGTGTTTCAACAATCAGCGATATTTACCATATTGACAGAGGTTATGCCCAAATCGAGCAGGAACTTGAAAAACTGGGAGCAGATATAAAGAGGATTAACAATGAAGAAGTCAGAAAAAGAGAAAAGGAAATCAATGCCTAAAAGAAAAGCTCAAAGCAGAAATGACAGCTTTTCCGATATGGGTATTGAGCCGCCTAAAATATACCGTGAAGCTCAAAAAAATATTGTCTCAAGGCAGGATAAGGCGCGCAGATCATCAAACGGTTCAAGAAAGAATAATGATGAAAATATAACACGTGCAGAAAAAAGAAACAGAGATAATAAAAAAAGAAAAAAGAAAAACAAATTAAGAAAAATACTTATTTATATACTTTTAGTCCTTGTGGTTGTATCAGTAGGGGCGGTACTTTCTTTAACTGCATTTTTCCATATAACAGATATTACGGTATCGGGAAATGAAAAGTATGCTACCGAAGAGATTATAGCACAGTGTCCTATTGATATTGGCGAAAATCTTTTCCTCGCAGATACTAAGTCAGCCAAGGAAAAGCTGGAAAAAAATCTCCCTTATATATATAATGCACAGATCAAAAGAAAATTACCTTATACTATTGAAATTACAATTACCGAAGCCCAGTCTTCATATTATATTTCAAATAAGGATAAGACATATATTTTGCTTGACGACAAGCTGAAAGTCCTTGAAACAAATGCCCAAAAAGCACAGGGAATAGAAATATCAAAGGCGTCGATTAAAACTTGTGTCCCAGGCGAAAAAATTCAGTTTAAGGATGATACAACAGGCAGTTGCCTTATCCAAATTGCACAGGTAATCAAAGATAACAATTTTAATGAAATAACTGCAATTTACAGCAACAGCGCCGAGGAAAATTATGTTGTTTACGATAAAAGAATAACATTTGAGCTTGGTAGCTGTGACAATCTGGAAAATAAAATTTATCAGGGGCTTGCGTCCTGTGAAAAGCTCGATGAAACTAATCCGAATGTTACAGGAAATATGGATATTTCAGGTGGCAAGTCAATTTACTTTGCAGAGAAATAGCTGTAAAGTAAAATTCTTGTCGAAAAAATAGACAACAGTTTATATTTGTGCATATTATCTAATTGAAAATGCAAAAAAAATTGAAAGATTGTCAAGTTAATTGAAAAAATGTGTAAAAAAGTATTGCAAAATAGTTACAATCTTGTTACAATATGAACTGTAACGAATCAACACGAGATTTAGAAAATACATAAGGAGAATGAACATATGGGACGTTATGAAATTGATACAGATGATTCAAAGGTAGTACAGATTAAAGTAGTAGGTGTCGGTGGCGGCGGCGGAAACGCTGTAAACCGTATGGTACACTGCAATATTCAGGACGTAGAGTTTGTAGCTATCAACTCTGATAAGCCTGCTCTTGCAAAGTCTACTGCTACACATAAAATTCTTATCGGTGAAAAGGCTACAAAAGGTATGGGCGCAGGTGCTAAGCCTGAGGTTGGTGCTCGTGCTGCAGAAGAAAGCAAAGAAGCTATCACCGACATTCTTACCGGTGCTGATATGGTATTTATTACAGCCGGTATGGGCGGCGGAACAGGTACTGGCGCTGCTCCTTATGTTGCTAAAATTGCCAAGGATATGGGTATTTTGACAGTTGGCGTTGTTACAACTCCATTTGCTTTTGAAGGCAAGCGTCGTATGGATCAAGCTACAAAAGGTATCGAAGAGCTTGCTCAGAATGTTGACTCAATTATGGTTATTCCTAACGAAAGACTTAAGGAAGTTGCAACTGAAAAGATTACTCTTCTTAACGCTTTTGAGATAGCAAACGATGTTCTTCGCCAGGGCGTACAGTCAATTTCTGATCTTGTTAACGCAACAGGTCTTGTAAACTCTGACTTTGCAGACGTAACAGAAATTATGAAGGATGCAGGCTTCGCTCATATGGGCGTAGGTCGTGCAAAGGGTAAGGATAAGGCAGAAGTTGCTGCACAGCAGGCAATTTCATCACCTCTTCTTAACACTTCAATTGACGGCGCACAGGGCATTCTTCTTAACATTACAGCTTCTACCGACATTGGTCTTGAGGAAGTTGACGCTGCTTCATCAATCGTAACAAACGCTGTTCATCCTGATTGTGAAATCATCTGGGGTGTAAGCTACGACGAAAATCTTGAGGACGAGATGATTATAACTGTAATTGCAACACGTTTCGGCAACGAGGGTCCAAAGGGACAGATTAAGTCAATTACAGCAAATAACGAGGTTGCTCCTCCTCAGCCAATTGCTGCTACAACTAACGCAGCATCAAGCTTTACTGATAATGACGATGACGCATTTTCAGATATAGTTAATTTCTTCAAGAAATAAATTTCCTTCCGCAAAACATTTCCTGCTTGTCAGGAAATGTTTTTTTATGCAAATAGTTAAACTTTTATCAAAATGTATAAAATGCGTGAAAATCAACCCCAATGTTGAAAAAATGTTAAAATAAAGTTTAAATGCTTTACATTTTAACATTTTCCACATACTTTTCAACAATAAAAACAGTGAGTTTTCCACATTTCACACATCGTTTTCCACAGCTTTTTAACAGTACTGTATTATGTAAAGTAGTATGAATTTACAAAAAAATTAAGGCACGTATACATTAATTGTATACGTGCCTTATTAATTTTAATCAAATTTACCATTCACTTTTTGTATATGAGCGAATAATATTTGTAATAATGTTGTCTCGCTTAAAGCCTTTTCCTCTTCCGCCGTTTTGCTGGTCTTGGATTTTGCCGGCTCTGATAGTAACAAAATCAGCCTTATCAATAATTTTATCAATAGGTGGCAGACCCTCATCAAATGAATACTTCTTTGAAACAGTATCTTCAATCTTAGTGGCAAGACTGCTTGTGTAGGGTTCTCTTACCGTTGTCATTGCAAGAATAACAACTCTGTTATTCTCAGGAAGAGTGATTTTGTCAGCATCCTTGATATTTACTGAATACAGATAAAATCTTGCTTTTTGAGTATTATTTCCTTCAGGGTGGTGGGTATGGTTAAACTCAATGGCAAGGGTATCGTTGCTTGATACATCGGCAACCTGATTAAGACCCGCCATATCCCATTTGCTCATTGATTCGTTTATTGCCTTTATTCTCAATGATACCTGTTTTTTGCCCACACCGATATTTATATCCTGTGTTCCTAATGTTGAACCTGCTATCATATACAGCCTTGTGTGACTGTCTTTTACATTAATAGTTTGTCCTCGGCATACAAGCGTATCATATCCCTGTGACTTGCCTTGAAGGGTGTTAAATCTGATTCTGCCGATTTCATAGACCTCTTCAAGCTTTTCAATGGGCAGTGAAAAACCGCTTCCCTGAAGTATAACGTTTCTCATATTATCTTCACGAGTAAAGCCTTGTGTATTAAATTTTAGTTTTTTAGCGTCGTATCTCGGTCTTCTGATTGCTTCGGGTTCTTTTTCAAGAGTAAGCTTAAAAGTTTTTACCTCAAACGGTTTTAATGAAAATCTTAATACTCCGCCTTTAGTTACGTTTAATTCTTTAATTGTTTCTTCAACGCCGTTTACTTGCTGTGCTTTTCCGATAGGGGCAAACAGTTTCAGTGAAGCATTGTTCTGACTTTCGCCTACAGCTTCATTTACCCTAATTATGATGCTGTTATCATATTCACACTGCTTTATAGCTCTTACAATGATATTGTCGTTGCTGATGCTGCATAAAGAAATACTGTCTTTTTCAGTAGCGCCCAAGCTTTTATCATCAGTTTGCACACACATAAACGGGTTAGCAAATATTTCGCTCTGTTTTTGAGTCTCACTCTCATATCCGTTTTTGTGGCTGAAAACGGCAAATGAAAATACATTACGCCCTAAATCCTGTAAATCCTGACGTGTTTCTTTAGTGAAAGCGCCTGTGGGGGTATGTATACAGGTAAGACGAAGGGTATTGTCATTTGGCTTATCCCAGGCGTGTTTACAGTCTGAAAATACAGAAACACCGAACTCGCCGCTCTTGTCAGTAATGTCTGCCCATTTCTGCGCGGGCACTTCATAAAGAGTGCTTGAGTTGTTTTCTCTTTCGATAACTCCTAAACCAAGGTCGTAGGACGCCTTGTTGTTATGAGCGCAAAGAGGGAATGTTGCTTTGAGCAAAGTCCTTCTTGTTTTCCAGTTAACAAAATTTTGAACGTCAACAGTTTCGCCGCCGGCGCTGAGGCTTACAATTTGGTCAATAGTTGAATACTCGGCTTCTCGTGAAACCTTGATAGAAACTCTTACAGGACCATCCTCCACAACAGTAAATGTAGGAGTGTTTGCATAGCAGTAGGGCTGTGCGTCTAAATCTTCTTTCCTAATCTCCCAGCTTGGATATGCCAGTGAACCTGTGTCTTTAAACAGCGCCATTTTAATTGGAGCGTCAATTATCTGTTTTCCCAGTTTTTTGTCATAAAGATAGGCAATATCGCCGTTTTTGTTAAAGATTAACTTGTATTTTTCGTTTTCAAGAGTGTGGTTGCTTACCTTAACGTCAGTTTCAATTCTGCACGGCTCCTCGCTTGCTTTAAGTCCGAAAGCCTTAAAACCGAAACCTTCCACCTCTGCCTGAAATACCACCGTCAAGTTTTTGCCGGTTTTCTTTGTCACCTGACTCGGATATATTTTTCCTGCCTTGTCGTAAACCTGAACGTATTTGCAGTTCTTCTTTACTCTTACCTGCGCCTCTACAGTTCCTTTATGAGTGAATTGCGTAGGATTGTTGACAAGTAAAACAATGCTTTCATCATCAACCCAAGACGTGTCTAACTGACTGTGTATTGTTTTTGACGCACCCAAATATTCGTTTTTAAACTGTGAAAGAGAAAGGTAGTAATCATTCCAAGCGTCGTTATAAACCTCCATCCAAGATGTGCCGGTAATATCGTCGTGAAACTGATGTCTTACAACTCTTTTCCACGCGTTTTCAAATATTTTTTTAGGATAATTTCCGTCACCTAAACAGTACGCCATAACACAAGCTTTTTCAGCATAATCAGCAAGTTTTTCACACTGACTGTTAAGCCTTTTGCCCATAGCTCGTGATGTGTAGGATCCTGCTCCGTGACTTGTCATAAGTAACTCTCCGTTCCACACAGGGAGCTTCTCTTTATCTTTTTTAGGCAGTTTGTCTATGTCAAGAAAAATCTGGTCGCTTTGAGCAGATATAATTTCAAAGTCGCTGTCATTATTTTTGGCAACGCTTTCTTCCAGCGCCATAACGCTTTCTTCAGTGGGAGAGCCGCCCCAGTCGCCTGTGCCGTAAAGGTGATTTGCCCAAGGTAAATCAGCAACTTTTGCATTGTCAACAATTCTGTCAATAATGCTTATATCGGCTCTGATGTCGCCGGTGAATTTGTACCTGTATGATTTTGCATTAAGACTTGTGTAAACGCTGTTACCGTCGGGACCTTTGAATATACCGATATCAAAGGGGATACCATAGGCGCTGCCCCAAGACAGTTTTTGAGTGGTAAATCCTTTAAGACCGCAGTGAGCGGCAACTGACGGAAGTACCCAGCTGAACCCGAAACAGTCAGGCAAAAATAAGTCCTTTGAGCTTTTTCCGAAATGCTCTTTAAAATATTTGTCGCCAAGCAAAATATTTCTGATAAGAGCTTCGGGAGTGGGAATATTGGTGTCGCCGTTTTCATAGGCGGTTCCGGAAATGCACCACCGGTCTTTTTCAATTAATTCCTTTACCTTTTCAAAGGCAAGAGGATAGAATTCCTCTATAAGCTCATAACGGTACGCACCCTCAAAATTAAACCTGTAGTGAGGATATTTGTTAATAAGCTCAAAGTTTTTTGTGAGTGTGTCGGGTATAAATTCTTTAATTGTTTTAGATAGCGTCCATCTCCATACTGTATCAAGATGAGCGTTTGCAACAACATAAGCCTTTTTCTTGTCCATTTTTAATCCTTATTTCTCAATAATTTCATAAGTGAACTGATATTTTTCCTGTAAAGCCTTTACCTTGTCCTCATTGTCCTCTATAAAGGTTTCGGTATAAACGCTTTTTCCGTCAACAGAGTAATCTTTAACAATCTGGTTGAGTGCTTCCCAAGCCTCTGCCTCTTTGTCGTAGCCGTCCTCAAATTTGATTAAAAATTCTCTGTGTTTTGGTAATCTTACTTTCATTTTAATTCTCCTATGTAAAAATATATCGCCATATATTATATATTTTATTTAGAGTAAATGCAACATTTAAATCGCTTTGTAGACGTTTGTCGTTTAATATTTTATATTTGTTTTAGAATATTTGTTTTAGAATTAAAGTTTCAAGACTGTTTTCAAAATCTTTATCCTGCTGTGCTGTTCTTTTTGAAGGTCCTTTAAGGTGTACGTTATTCATTCGCGCCTTTTTTGAAATGTGTCTTGTCTGCAGTAAGGTATCAATGTTGAAATTGTTAATAACAAGTCCGTTTTGAGTAATTGGAATACCGCCTTTTGACAGTACCATGGCTGCAAGTCCGTAGTCCTGTGTAACTGCAACGTCTCCTTTTTCACACCTGTTTACAAGTGCAAAATCGACGCTGTCAGCTCCTTTTGAAACTGTAACAACCTCGGTTTTGTCAAACTCAAAAATATGGCTGGTATCACAAAAAACTATTGCTTTAATTCCGTGATTTTCTGCTATTTCTACGGCAAGTCTTGTTACAGGACAGCCGTCTGCGTCAATTAAAATTCTCATACGGTCATTTTATCATATTTGCTTGATTTTATCAATTATGGTAAAATACAGGCAGGGTGATATTATGAAAATTGTAATTGTTCGTCACGCAGAACCTGACTATTTAAATGATACTTTAACAGAAAAGGGCTGGAAAGAAGCTAAACTTTTGTCGAAAAGACTTTGCAAAATTGAAAATCCCGTTTTTTACTGTTCTCCTTTAGGACGTGCAAAGGATACAGCGTCGCTGACGTTAAAAGAAACGGGTAAAACAGCGCAGGAGCTTGATTGGCTTCACGAGTTTAAGGGCAAGGTCAGAAAGGGCTTAAAAGTAACAAGCTGCTGGGACAGACTGCCAAGGGAATGGACAAAGGATTTGCGATATTACAGCAATGAGCAGTGGCTTGAAACAGGATTGATGAAAAGCCTTAACGTAAAAAAGGAATATGAAAAGGTTTGCCGAGGCATTGACGAGTTGCTAAAGCAGCACGGTTACGAGCATAAAGGCAATGTTTACAGAGTTAATAATTCTAATCACGATACTATTGTGCTTTTCTGTCATTTTGCAGTTGAAAGCGTAATTTTATCTCATATTTTTTCCTGCTCGCCTATGGTGCTTTGGCATAATTTTGTAGCACTTCCTTCATCTGTAACAACTTTGGTTACTGAAGAGCGTGAAAATGGTACGGCGGTTTTTCGCTGCTTGCAGTACGGTGATATTTCTCATCTTTATGCAGGAAACGAACCTGCTTCCTTCGCCGCAAGATTTTGTGAGTGTTATGACGACGATACAAGGCACTAACTGCCTTTTCTGTAATAGCTTGATATTTTTATAAGGGCGCTTTCAATAACTGCTCCAAGAGCAATTCCCATTCCTGTAAGCAAAGTGGAGAGGGCGTATTCACCTGTTTTCTTTAAATCTCCTTGAATTGCGTAGAGCATAGTGTAATATATGGCGCTTCCCGGCAGCAGCGGAATTGTGCAGGGTATTAATATAACGGTGGTGGGCATTTTTATGTGCCTTGCAACAATCTCGCAAAAAAAGGATACAACAAACATTGCACAAAAACAGGCTGTAAAATCACCGTAAAACGAAGTGAAAAGTCTTTCTGTAAAACTACAGATTGTGCTTCCGGCAAAAATATATATCAGGCTTTTTTTCGGCGCATTCATGGTTATTGCAAAGGCTATGGTGCCTGTTACGCAAAATATAATCTGATTTATCATAGCCTGTTAAAAATAAATAGACCTCCCGCTACTCCCATGGCAATTCCCAAAGCAGAAAAAATTGAATTAAAAAGTTCAATAAGTCCTGCCAAAAGGTCACCGTTCATTAAATCACGCATAGCGTTTGCTACCGTGAGACCCGGAACCAAAAGCATTATTGCGCCGATAATGATTTTGTCCGGTGTTACAGAAAAACCTGCATAGTAGGGGATGTGAGCCATAACGCATATTATAAAAGCGTCAATAAGATTTGATGAAAATTCAGGCAAATTTATATTTTTATAAGAGCTGTAACTAACTGTCAGTCCGATAATACCCGAAAAAACTGCGTCGGTAATTTTACCGCCGAAAAAAAGTGAAAAAGAAAATGTAGCAAGAAAAATGGATAAAGATTGTACTTCCTTTTTATATATTTTTCTTTTTGTGACTGATATTTCTTCACTGTTTTCAAGACAAAGCCGTCTTGAAAAAGAGTTAACCCTGTCAAGCTCCGCCAAGTCGGTATATTCTTTATCAATTTTTCTTATTTCTATTTTTTTACCGCTTTGGGCAATAATAAGTCGCGGTACTGCAAAAACTCTGCAGTCCTGATTATACGCTTTGTTAATGCGTTTTATTGTGTCTTCCGCTCTGTATATTTCGCCGCCTGATTTTATAATTGCTTCTCCAATGTCTAACGAAAGTGAAAAAATTTCATAGCTGTCCATTGTAACGTCACCATATATAAGTTTTGTATTGAACGTTTTTATATTCAGCATTAAAATAAATTTTGAATAAACTATTGACAAATTTATTGTATCTGCTATAATATATAGCACCAAGTAGATATCGCGGGGTGGAGCAGTTGGTAGCTCGTCGGGCTCATAACCCGAAGGTCGTAAGTTCGAGTCTTACTCCCGCAACCATAGTGATAGAGCCAAATTTTTTAATTTGGCTCTGTTATTTTGTGCTTTTTTCCAGCGTTGTCTTAAGCCGCAGATATTATAAAAAATATTGTGTGTACGGTATGGTATTTTGATATGGAAAAAATAAAGAATTTTTTAAAAAATGAAATAGTGTTAACAGTTTCTTTTGTACTTGCCGTGGCGTCATCTTTTGTTGTGAAACCAACTAAAGCTTATTTGGATTATATTGATTTTCGTACGTTGGGATTGCTTTTCAGTCTAATGGTTATTATGGCGGGCTTTAATGGTATCGGTGTGTTTTCCGCCCTTGCCAGAGGTGTGTTGAAAAAGGTAAAAAAGTTTTCAGGACTTGCACTTGTTCTTGTGGTGCTGTGCTTTTTTATGTCAATGCTCGTTACAAACGATGTTGCTTTGATTACATTTGTACCGTTTACCATAGTCACTCTGAAAATGGCAAAGGGCAAGCGAAAGCTGATTTACATAGTGGTGCTGGAGACTATTGCCGCTAATTTAGGCAGTATGCTCACACCTATCGGTAATCCCCAAAATCTCTACCTGTTTTCAGCTTATAATATGAAAATAGGCGATTTTCTCAAAACTATTGTGCCATACGGCGTACTTTCGCTTTTTGTGTTGGTGCTTTGCTGCATTTTTTCAAGCAGAAGAAGCATTACCGTTAACATTGATGACATTGACAAGAAGCCTGTTAATAAAAAGCTTTTTGCCGTTTATGCGGTACTTTTTATTATTGCCGTTTTGTGTGTTTTAAGGGTGATTCCTTATCTTGTTATTGTGGGTGCAGTAGTTGTTGTAGTTTTGATTGCCGACAGGAAAGTACTGGCAAAAGTTGATTACAGCCTTTTGTTTACCTTTGTATTTCTTTTTGTTTTTATAGGTAATCTTGGCAACATACCTGCTGTAAATCAGTTTCTTAAAAACGCTGTCGTCGGCAACGAAGTAATTGCAGGAATTATTTCAAGTCAGTTTATTTCCAATGTTCCTGCCGCCGTGCTGCTTTCCGGCTTTACAGACAATGCAAATGCACTTTTGATAGGCGTAAACATCGGCGGATTAGGTACTCTTATTGCGTCGATGGCAAGTCTTATATCTTTTAAATTTATTCAAAAGGAAGACGTTAATACGCTTAAATACTTTTCAAAATTCACTGTATTTAATTTGCTGTTTCTTGCGGTAAATATTGCACTGTGGATTGTAATCAAAATCATCTAATTTTAAAAGAAGCGATAACTTAATGGTAAAAATGAGTAAAAAAGAATTAGTTAAAAGGTATGCTGTGTTTATTGTAAGCCTGTTTGTTATGGCAATAGGCGTTGCGATGACTAAAAAAGCGGAGCTGGGGGTATCTCCCATATCCTCTGTGGCAAATGTTATGAGTATTCAGTTTACCTCGCTCTCTATCGGCAACTGGCTTATTATTTGGAACTGCGTGCTGATACTCGGGCAAATTCTTTTCTCAGAAAAAAGTTTCAGCCTGTCCAGCTTATGCAAATACCTCTTTCATTCCTCTTTGGTTATTTTACCGATTTCGGAATGTGGCTTATGTCTTTTTTTGATACAGATACATATGCCGTTAAAATGATTTTCGTTATTGTAGGTACAGTAATTCTCGGATTCGGCGTGGCACTTTCCGTTATTGCCAACGTTGTTATGAATTCCGGGGAGGCTTTTGTAAAAGCCGTGTCAGACGTTACTCACAAAGATTTCGGCAATCTGAAAATCGGATTTGACGTGTCCTGCGTTGTTGTTTCCGTTGTGCTTTCCCTCATATTCTTCAAAATGAAAATTGTGGGAACAAGAGAGGGGACAATCATTGCAGCTCTTGCAACCGGTATCCTTGTAAAACTGTTTTCAAAACTTATAAGGAAACCACTTGAAAAAGTGCTTGTAAACTAAAAAAATCCTAACGGTATCACCGTTAGGATTTTTCTTTTGCTTAATAAATACCCTGCGCCATCATAGCCTCTGCAACTTTTTCAAAGCCTGCAATATTAGCTCCCGCAACAAGATTATAACCAAGTCCGTATTTTTCCGCCGCTTTCACCGAGTTTTCGTGAATGGCAATCATAGCACTATGCAGTTTTTGGTCAACCTCTTCAGCAGACCAAGAGAGTCTTTGACTGTTTTGGCTCATCTCCAGTCCGGATACGCAAACGCCGCCTGCATTTACCGCTTTGGACGGTGCAACAATTACGCCTTCAGTGGACATAAGAAGGTTAAGCGCTTCTTCTGTTGTGGGCATATTTGCCACTTCTATGTAGTATTTTGTACCGTTGGCAATTATCTGATGTGCTTCTGTTATTCCTATTTCGTTTTGTGTGGCACAAGGCATTGCTACGTCAACCTTTACGCCCCACGGTTTTTGACCCTTGTAAAACGGAACACCGAACTTATCTGCATAATCTTCACATCTGTCTCTGCCTGAAGCTCTCATTTCAAGCAGATAGTTGAGCTTTTCTTCAGTTACAATACCGTCTTTGTCATATACATAGCCGTCCGGACCTGATATTGTAACCGGTACGCCGCCAAGTTCAGCAATCTTTTTGCACGCGCCCCAAGCAACATTACCAAAACCCGATATTGCAAACGTTTTGCCTTTGATGTGGTCGTTTTCGTGCTTGAATACTTCGCAAGTGTAGTAAACAGCGCCGTATCCTGTGGCTTCAGGTCTTATTAGCGAGCCGCCGTAGGAAAGTCCCTTACCTGTAATAACGCCGTTTTCAAAGGCATCGGCGATTCGTTTATACTGACCGAACAAGAAACCGATTTCTCTCGCACCTACTCCTATATCTCCTGCAGGTACGTCTACATTCGGTCCGATATGACGGTAAAGTTCTGTCATAAAGGCTTGGCAAAAGCGCATAATTTCGCCCTTGCTTCTTCCTCTCGGATCAAAATCCGAACCTCCCTTTGCACCTCCCATTGGCAGACCCGTCAGCGAGTTTTTAAATGTTTGCTCAAATCCAAGAAAGTACATTATTGAGGAGTTAACGCTGGGATGAAAGCGTAAACCGCCTTTGTATGGTCCTATGGATGAGTTAAACTGCACTCTGTATCCTCTGTTAATCTGTGTTTTTCCATTATCGTCAACCCACGCAATTCGAAAAGTTATCAGCCTGTCAGGCTCTGCCATACGAGTGAGCAGATCGTCTTCAACATATTCGGGATGCTCCTCAATTACTTTTTCCAGAGAACGAAAAACTTCTTTTACACACTGTATGTATTCGGGTTTTGCGTTATCTCTTCTCTCAACTGTTTTAATGACTTTTTCAATGTATTCGTTCATATTATACCCCCCTAAAAGTTGCGTGAACATCCGCTCACCTCATAACTACAATATAACACTTTTATAATAAAAATCAATTGCTATAATTAATTTTGTGTATTATGCACAAAAATCGCTCTATTTTTAAGCCTAACAAAGCAGCGTATAAATTTTGTTTTCAAAATATACATATTATTACTCTTTATTAATTATAACGGTTGTGTTATAATATCACTGAAATAAAAAACAGGGAGAAAGATTATGAATATTTGGCATAACATATCACCTAAAAGAATTAAGAAAAACAGATTTTATGCAGTAATCGAAATCTCAAAGGGCGGTAAAAACAAATACGAGCTTGACAAGGAAACGGGTATGCTTAAACTTGACAGAGTTCTTTTTACCTCTACTCATTATCCTGCAAACTACGGTTTTATTCCAAGAACATATGCAAGCGACAAAGACCCTCTTGATGTACTTGTTCTCTGCAGTGAAAAAATACAGCCTATGACTATTGTAGAATGTTTTCCTATCGGCGTTTTGATTATGGAAGACGGGGGAATGAAAGATGAAAAGATTATTGCCGTTCCCGTAAATGATCCTAACTACAATACATACACTGACATTGACCAGCTTCCCAGTCACAGATTTGATGAAATCAAGCATTTCTTTGAGGTTTATAAAACCCTTGAGCACGAAAAGATGACTTCTGTTACAGAAGTAAAGCCTCGAGAAATTGCCGAGGAAATAATTGAAAACTGCATTGAAAATTATATTGAAAATTTTCAGCTTTAATAATAAAAATTTAAAGGACAACGGTTACGTTGTCCTTTTTTACATTTATTTTGTTTTTCTCCAAGTGTTCGGACTGAACAACAGCAATATAGGAAACAGCTCAAGTCTGCCTGCCAGCATATCAAAGATAAGAACAAGCTTTGATAAATCTGAAAACTGAGAATAGTTGCCTACCGGTCCTACTAAACCTAAACCGGGACCTATATTATTAAAACACGCTACTACGGCAGAAAAGCTTGTGTCAAAATCAAAATTATCAATAGATATTATCAATAATGATGCAGAAAAAATTACAAGATAAACAATAAGGTATGACTTTACGCTTCTAATAATTTTTGTGTCAACAGATTTTTCATTAAGCCTTACATTTAAAACCGTACTGGGTCTTACCGTGCGCCTTAAGTCACAGAGCATTTGCTTAAATAAAAGTTCAAACCTTAATACTTTTATACCGCCCGCAGTGGATCCTGCACATCCGCCTATACACATAACAAGCAGCAGTATTACTTTTGAAAATGTCGGCCATATGTCAAAGTTTGCAGTACAGAATCCCGTGGTACTCATTGCGGTGTTTACGCTGAAAAACGCATCCCTGACTGCAACTGAAAAGCTGTCGTACATTGAATGTATATTGATGATTATAAGCACTACTGCCGTAAGGTTAATTATGACGTAAGCCCTTAATTCTTCATCTTTGAGCGCTTGTGAAAATTTTCTTGTTAAAAACAGGTAATATAAGTTGAAGTTTACACCGAAAAGAAACATAAATACTGTGCAAACCCATTCAGCAAAAGCGCTGTTGTAGCCTAAAATTGATTTGTTCAATACGGTAAAGCCGCCGGTACCTGCCGTTGCAAATGAATTTACAACGCAATCAAAAAATCTTATATTATCGCCGGTGATTTTTGTTCCCACATACAGTATAACAATTTCAAAAATTGTCATAAAGAAATATATAACATACAAGATTCTGGCACTGGTGGAGATTTTTGACACAACCTTGCTGGTGGTGGGACCCGGCACTTCCGCTTTCATAATAAACATTGAATTTCCTTTGGCTTTAGGAATAATTGCAATCATAAATGAAAGGATTCCCATACCGCCTATCCAAACGGTGAAACTGCGCCAAAATAATATTGATTTAGGTATTGACTCCACTTCCAACAATATAGAAGAACCTGTGGTAGTGAATCCCGATACGGTTTCAAAAAAAGCATCTATAAAGTTAGGTATATATCCGCTTATCACAAAAGGGATTGCTCCGAATGCAGACATAGTAATCCAGCCCAGACCGCAGATTACAAAACCTTCTTTGGCATATATACTGATTTTTTCAGGCTTATTAATAGTAAGTACTATTCCCAAAGCTTCCAAAATGATTATAGGAATAATGAATGAGAGATAGCTTGTTTCTTCAAAACCGTGAAAATTATAGTAAAAACATACTGAAAGTGGCAGAAGCATAAGTGCCCCTACAATAATGTAAATTCTTCCCAGTATGTAGCTTATTGATCTGTAATTCATATTAGCTCCTACTGAAGAATGTCATTAAGGCTTTTTATTTTTGTGTCTTTAGAAACCACAATAACTAAGTCGTTAGCTTTTATGCAGTCGTTACCTCCGGGGAATATAGTTTCATGATTTCTGTTAATTGCCGCAATAAGCACATCTTTTTTAGTTTTGATTTTTGAAAGGGGTTTGTCCAGGAAGGTTACATAATCCCCTGCAAGAAATTCCGCCGCTTCAACCTTTCCGTCAACAAATTTATACAGCGTTTTCATATAAGATGAGCTTATATTTTCTTTTGCTCTTATATACTGGATAATAGATGACACAGAAAGTTCGCTTACGTTAATCCTTGTGTCAAGTCCTAAATCGTCTAACATTTTGTTAAGATTAATGTTATTTATTTTAGTGATTGTTTTTGGTATTCCTATACTTCTGGCATAAAGAGATACAAGAAAGTTTGTCTCGTCAATATCGGTGAGGGTAACTACTGCGTCCATATTTTCAATACCCTCTTCAATTAAAAATTCGTGATTATTAGCATCTCCGTTTATAACAGTTGCCTTTGGCACCATATCAAAGACTATTTCACATTTCTCTTTGTCTTTTTCGATAATAACAACATTTTTGCCTAAATTTACCAGCATATCGCACAGATAAATTCCCACTCTTGAACAACCTATTACCATAATATCCTTAAGAGAACGCTTTTTTGAGCCTATCAGCGCTTTGCCGATATTCGCCATTTCCTTGTGTTCGCCTGTAATGTGAATTTTATCTCCTGCTTTTAACACAAAATCACCGTTAGGTATATACACGTTGCCGTCTCTTTCAACGGCGCAGATAATCATTTTGTTTGTGAGTCTTGCAGAAATGCCGGATATACTTGTGTTGCAAAGGGCAGAAGATTCGGTAATTCTGTATTCCGCCAAATCAATATGTCCGTTTGAAAAAGTTTCAATGTTTGTTGCGTCCGGAAACTGCAAAATTCGTCCGATTTCCAGTGCGGCGTTAAAATCGGGATTTACCATAAGTGATATTCCCAGCTCATTTCGCATAAACTCAAATTGAGCATTATATTCAGGATTTCTAACACGTGCAATAGTGTGTTTTGCTCCCAGCTTTTTTGACATAAGGCAAACAAGAATATTGTATTCGTCAGAATGAGTTGTTGATATTACAAGGTGTGCATTATTAACTTTTGCTTCTTTTAACACATCTATATGAGTTCCGCTTCCGCAAATACCTTGAACATCAAATTTGTCGACCAGTTCTTCAACTTTCTTTTGATTGTAGTCAACAACTGTAATATTGTGTTCCTCACTTCCAAGACTTTTTGCAAGACCTCGGCCGAGTTTGCCGGCGCCGATAATAACAATTTCCATTGCATCCTCCGAAAATCTTTATTTGCCATTACATACATATTATACTATGTTTTTTGATTTAGCAATAGAAAATTTACAATTACGGGTTTGACAATGACGATGGGTGGTGCTAAAATCAGTGTGGCAGTTATCTGCCTTGTACCTTGACAATTTAATGTGCGGTAATGCGGCATGATTTTCTTCATAGCGCCATGAGCCTGTTTAGCAGGACGACGAGGAAAAGAGTTATCGAAAATTCGGCGGATGCTCTTTCGTACTTCTTCGGTGCGTTATGAACAGGTAAAAGCGTTTGGCAACAGACGTTACAAATTCTGTTCAACGAAGAAATAAGTTTAAATTCTAATTTGTGTCATATGATAATTATGACAAATTCTATATTATTGAAATGGAGAAAATCTATGTGTGGAATTATCGGTTATACAGGATACAGCGAAGCCAGAGGAATTTTGTTAAAGGGGCTTAAAACCCTTGAGTATAGGGGATATGACAGTGCGGGTATTTCAGTCTATCACCCTGACTTTAATGAATGTCTCACCGTAAAATGTAAGGGCAGAGTTGAGGATTTGGAAAAGAAAGCCTGTGATGTTAAAGGTAAAACGGGAATAGGCCATACCCGTTGGGCAACTCACGGCGGAGTAAGCGATGAAAACTCTCATCCTCATAAATTCGGCGGAGTTACGGTAGTTCATAACGGAATTATAGAAAACTATGAAACTATAAAAAACACCTTAAAAGTTGCTGATAAGCTCAAATCTCAAACGGACAGCGAAATTGCGGCTGCTTTGATTGAAAGATGTTTTGACGGCAATCCCGAAAAGGCGATTGCAGACGCCGTTAAAAAGCTTACGGGAACATATGCCTTTGCAATAATGTTTGACGACGTGCCTGACACTATCTACGCAGTGAGAAATGTCAGCCCGATAGTATGCTGTAAGAATGACGACGGAGCATATATTGCCTCTGACATTATGGCAATAGGGGAGTACAGTAACGAATATTTTGTACTGCCCGAATTTTCTATTGCAAAAATCACAAAGGACAGCATAGAGGTTAAAGATTTTAACGGTAACGACGTAGGCGTAGATATGCTGGAGCTTAACTGGGATATTAAAAATAATGGTAAGTGCGGCTATCCTTTTTATATGGAAAAGGAGATAATGGAGCAGCCTGACGTTATTGAAAAAACGATTTCAGGCAGAGTAAAAAACAATCTTCCTGATTTTTCCTGTGACAATATAGACGAAAATATTTTTAAGGACTGTAAAAGTATTTCTGTCATTGCCTGCGGAACTGCAATGCACGCAGGACTTATAGGAAAATATCTGATTGAAAGCGTATGCAGTGTGCCTGTAAGCGTTTATATGGCAAGCGAGTATATGTATACAAATCCTATTGTAAATGAGGATACTCTTGTTATTTGCGTTTCACAAAGCGGTGAAACTATTGACACTTTGGAGGCGCTGAAATATGCAAAAAGTCACGGCGCAAAAACTCTTTCAATAGTCAATGTCAGAGGTTCTTCAATAGCCCGTGAAAGTGATAACGTTATTTATACTCAAGCAGGACCTGAAATTGCTGTGGCTTCTACAAAAGCGTATACTACGCAGGTTGCAGTTTTTTATCTTATTACTGCAAAAACAGCGCTTTTAAGAGGCTGTCTGAATAACGAGGGAACTTCTGATTTTGTTGAGCAGATAATGAAAATACCTAAAGCTGTTGAAGATGTGTTAAACAGAAGAAAGGATATTCATTATTTATCAAAATCAATGCTTACGGCAGAACACACCTTTATGATAGGCAGGGGAATGGATTATCCTGCACTTTTAGAGGCGTCTTTGAAATTAAAAGAAATTTCCTATATTCATTCGGAGGCTTTTGCTTCGGGAGAGCTTAAACACGGAACCATCGCTCTTATAACAAACGGTACTCCTGTTGTGGCGCTGATGACTCAGCATTATCTCTCGTCAAAGCAAACTTCCAATATCAGAGAGGTGCAGTCACGAGGCGCTTATGTGATAAATTTTGTCAAGAAATCATTAAAAAGTGACGATATGCAGCATTGTTTTGAACTTCCGGAGCTTGAAGATGAATTTATGTTGATACCCAGTGTGGTAGCATTGCAGTTACTCGCTTATTATGTATCGGCAGATAAGGGGCTTGATGTAGATAAGCCGAGAAATCTTGCTAAAGTAGTAACTGTGGAATAAAAAATGGGAAAATCATACCAACCGCACAAATTGTCAAAAAAAGAGATAAGGCAAATTGCCTTATCTCTTTTTTTACTGTGTTATTCTTTTAGTTACGCAGTCGGCTTCATAATAGATTTTTTCAATGTCAAGAGTTGGAAAATCACCGTTTTCGTAAAGTATTTTTCCGTTTACCATTGTCAGCTTTATGCAGTCTTTAGATGCGCTGTAAACAAGGTTTTTTGTAATGTCGTGAACAGGTTGCATACTTGGCTTTTTTAAATCAATTACAATAAGGTCCGCTTTTTTGCCTTGCTGAATTATGTCGCAGTCATTAAGTCCCATACATCTTGCAGAACCCACAGTTGCCATTTTCAAAACTTCGTTTGCGTTCATAGATGATGCGTCCTTGTTCTTTATTTTTTGTAATACACAGGTTAAATACATTTCCCTGAACATATCAAGGGCGTTGTTGGAACTTGGACCGTCAGTGCCGATTGCAAGGTTTATACCTTTGTTAAGCATATCCTCAACCCTTGCTACTCCTGACGCCAGTTTGCAGTTTGAACCGCTGTTTATTACTGCCCAAACGCCTCTTTTTTTATATATTTCCATATCCTCGTTGCAAAGCCATACGCTGTGAAAAGCGCCGCCGCCATAGTTAAACAGTCCCAGCTTGTCAAATAATTCTGTAGGAGTCTTGTTTTTAGAGTTAATACAAGCCTGTGTCTCCTCCATTGTTTCGCTGGAGTGCATATACACGGGCGCCTTATATTTTTCAGCAAGCTTTGCAATGCCTTTCATTATTTTTTCGTCAGTGGTGTATTCGGCGTGAAAACCGAGCTGATACGAAATAAGGTCGTGATAACTGTTGTATTTTTTGTAGTACTCCTCAAGAAGAGGCACACTTTCCTTAAAATTATTTACTGCACCGCACATAACAGTTCTGAAACCTGTTTCCACACTTGCTTTCGCCATATTTTCAGGGAAATAATACATATCAAAGCAGGCGCTTATTCCCCCTGACAGATATTCAAGAAATGCAACCTTTGAAAGCGCTGCAACATCATCTCCGGTTAAAAGCGCCTCAAGAGGAAAAATTTTATTGTATAGCCATTCCTGAAGGGGCATATCGTCGCAGTAGCTTCTTGCAAATGTCATTGCGCTGTGGGTGTGGGCGTTTTTGAATGAAGGCATAAGTAAATTGCCGTTAAGGTCAATTTCTCGTTCAAATAAAGCATCGTTTTCTTTGCTTTCGCCTACATAACATATTTTGTCGCCGTCAGTCCACACCTCGCCGTTTTCTATTATATTAAAATCGTCTTTCAGTGTAAGGATTTTTCCGTTATAAAATCTTATCATTTCAGTAGCTCCTTAAGGCTTTTTTCAAATGGCGGTTTTGCTATTCCTTTGTCAGTTATTATTGCAGTTATCAGTGAATTGTCTGTAACGTCAAAGGCGGGATTTAAGCATTTGGTTTCCTCCAAAGCCGTGGGCTTTTTGTAAAACATCTTTTTGATTTCCTCACCGTCACGAAGTTCAATCTCAATATCATTTCCCGTTTTACAGCCGAAATCCACAGTAGAATAAGGACCTAAAACATAAAAAGGTATACCATAGTGTTTAGCCAGTATTGCCACGCCGCTGGTGCCGATTTTGTTAGCGGTGTCGCCGTTAGCCGCAACTCTGTCACAGCCTACAAGTACAGCATTGATGAGCCCCTCTTTCATTACATAGCTTGCCATATTGTCACAAATGAGAGTAACGTCAATGCCTGCTTTTTCAAGCTCATAGCTGGTCAGCCTTGCACCTTGCAGCAGCGGGCGGGTTTCGTCACTGTAAACGTGAAATTTGTATCCTTTTTCTTTTCCTAAAATCAAAGGACCCAAGCCTGTGCCGTACTTGCTTGTAGCAAGTTCTCCTGCATTGCAATGGGTTAAAATGCCGTCGCCGTCCTTTAACAATGACAAGCCGTATTCGCTGATTTTGCGGCACATTTCAATATCTTCATTGTGAATTGCCTTTGCCTCGTCAATCAAATTTCCGCCGCTTTCAAAAGCGTGTACAATTCTCTTTGTTGCCCAGCTTAAATTTACTGCGGTAGGGCGGGCGCTGTCAAGATATTCCTTAAGCTTGTATATGTCTTTTCCCTTTGAAAAAAGTGCCGTTACATATCCTGCAAAAATACCTATTGCAGGTGCGCCCCTTACCATAAGCGTTTTTATTGCGTCATATGCATGTTTTTCATTTTCAATTTCCACCCATTTTTCCTCATTGGGCAAAAGAGTCTGGTCTAAAATGTAAAGTTTGTTTTTTTCAAATCTTAAGTTTTCCATTAAAATTTACCTACTGATTGTGTAATTAGTTTTTTGAATAACGGTGCTACTCTGTCAGCCGTTTCGTTTACCTCTTCACTTGTAATGGGAGTTTTGCTCTTGCCGCAAGCCATATTGGATATAACGCTTATTCCACAAACCTCCATACCGCAGTGCTTTGCCGCCATAGCCTCAACAGCCGTGCTCATTCCCACAGCGTCAGCACCTATAATTTCAGCCATTCTTATTTCGGCAGGAGTTTCAAAGTTGGGACCTGTAAACTGAACATAAACCCCTTTTTTTATTTCAAGTCCCATTTCTTGCGCCGTTTCAAAAATAATATCATTCAGTCCTTTTGAATATACTCGGCTCATATCGGGAAAACGTGCTCCCAAACTATCGTCATTTTCACCTATAAGCGCAGAGGGAACGAAGCTCGATATATGATCGTCTATTACCATAAAATCGCCTATTTTAAAATCTTCGTTAATTCCTCCGGCAGCGTTGGTAAGAAAAAGAATTTTAGCGCCCATCATTTTCATAAGCCTTATTGGCTCCACTACTTGTTTTGATGAGTACCCCTCATAAAGATGAACTCTGCCCTGCATAATTACCACTTTTTTTCCGTTAAGGGTGCCGAAAACAAAGCGCCCCTTGTGGCTTGGTGCTGTTGATACAGGAAATTCCGGTATGTTCTTGTAGTCAATAGTTGCCACAGTATCAATCTCTTCTGCAAGCTGTCCCAAACCGCTTCCCAAAACAATAGCAATTTCAGGAATAAAATCTGTCTTGCTTTTAATGTATTTTAACTGCTTTTCTAACATAATTATCACCGTATTATATTATAATGGTTTTTCGACGCTAAATCAATAAATTGCTATTGCATTATTATAATAAATTTGTTATTATATACAGGTGATATTTTCTTTTGGAGGAAAGTTATGAAAAAGATAATCTCAGTTATTATGTGCCTTGCGCTGACTGTTTGTGTTTTCGCAGGCTGCGTTAAGCAGGAGGACCTTAAAAGCGATATTGTCCTCATTACAAACGGCGGCACAATTACAGACGGCGGATATAATCAAAGCGCTTGGGAGGGTATTACCTCTTACGCTGATGAAAACGCTATGACTTATTCTTACTATCAGCCTATGCTTGAGGATGAAAAGCTTACAAGCGAGAACGTAGAAAAATATGTTTCTCTTGCAAGTGATAACGGAGCAAAATATGTTGTATTTCCCGGTGAGGAATTTGCAGTTTGCGCTTACGATATCGCTCCTGCATATCCTGATATAAACTTCATTCTTCTTGATGCTATGCCACATTCTGCAGGGGATAATACTGACAGCTACATACAAAATGTTATGAGCGTATCTTTTGACGCACTTCAAAGCGGTTACCTTGCAGGTTATATCACCGTTATGAACGGTAATACCCAGCTTGGCTATTTCGGCGAGTTTGACAGCAAGGATTCAGCTAACTACGGCGCAGGATTTGTTCAGGGTGCGGCTTATGCGGCAGATACTTTGGGTATTCCTGTAACTGTTGATTGGGCTGATTACGATTCAGCTTTGCTTGATTACAGCTACGATTTTAATATCGTTGCTTGTTATCAAAAAGTTGAGGACCAAAACGATAAAACCTATAACGTAAAAGTTGAAGGCGGTCTTGGTACCGGTACTTATGCAGACGGCAGCAACGTAACTATCACAGCTAATCCCGCAGAAGAGGGAAAAGTATTTGACCACTGGGAAGTTAAGAGTGATACAGAGGGCGTTAAGGACAGCAAGGTAAACATTTCTTCCGAAACAAAGTCATCAATGAACCTGCTTGTTGAAAAGTGCGACTGCACAATCACAGCAGTATATAAGGACATTGAGGGTGAGTACAGCACCGTTAAGGTTATGAATGCTGACGGTGAAACAGTTTACTCAACATTCAGCGTTGAGAAGGACGGTGAGTGTGAAATTTCAGCTCCCGTGGCATCAAACGGTATTGTATTTGACCACTGGGAAACAAGCTCAAACTGCGAACTCGATGACGAAAAAGCAAAGACAACGGTTATCAAGGCAGTTAATAGCGATTTAACCTTTACTCCTGTTTACGTTCAAAGCGACAAGCCTACGTTTAATGTAACTGTAACAACAGGCGAGGGCGGCGACGGTGATTCTACCGGTTCAGGATCCTATGTTGCAGGTGATGTAGTTGATGTTAAGGCTGCTGTTCCAAAAGAGGGATATATGTTCTCACATTGGGAGAATGAGGATAGCTATGGTTATTCAACAGGTATTTCAATGGCAAACGAGTTTTATTGGAATACAACTTTTGAAATGGTAGACAGATATGCCGCAGTATGCGAGAAAATGTTTGACGAGGGTGTAACTTCCGTATTTACAGGTGGTAACAGCAAGGCAGACTCAGCATTTACAGCAAAATGGAATTACGACTATAACCTTAATGTTGTTACAGCAGGCGCTCCAAACGGTGATGCTTATACCACAATAGTTAAGAATTACGGTGAGGCAGTAAAAGATTGTCTTGAGGCTTACAGCGGCGGCTCTGTATTTATGGCTGATTGCTCAAACGATTGCATTTATGCAACTTTTGTTTGTGATGAAGACAACGAGGAACTTCAGGCAAAATATGATGAGGTTTATAAATCTCTTGCCGATAACAAGGTTTCTCTTGTAAGGGCACAGGGCGGCGCAGGCTATGATTTCTGCAAGTACTTTAATGACAATAAGATGTCAAAGTGTCTTACATTAAAAGGTATGTTCCTTGAGGGCGTTACTTTATCATAACTTTAATAAAACTGATTAAAGCAGGGCAAACGCCCTGCTTTTTGTTTTGCTTCTATGTTTATATATATAAAATCAACTAGAAAAAAGAAAAGGCGGTATCAAACCGCCTTTAACTTTTATCAGTATTCAATTTCACCTGTATAAACAAGATTGCAGTCGCCTGTAAGGCTTACACCGTCATCAGAGTAATTTACTATCAGGTCGCCGCCTCTGAGCTTTACGGTAATGTTTTCACCTTTTGCACAGTAGCCGTTTTCAACAGCACATATAACTGCCGCGCAGGCGCCTGTTCCGCAGGCAAGAGTTTCACCGTTTCCTCTTTCCCAAACTCTCATTTTAAGTGTTTTTGAATTAACTACTCTTACAAATTCAGTATTAATTCTTTCAGGGAAAATATCGGCGTTTTCAAACTGTGTACCCTCGTTTTCAATATCAACCTTGTCCACGTTGTCTACAAACAAAACGCAGTGGGGATTGCCGATTGCACAGCAGTTGATATTATATGTCTTGCCGTTTAATTCATATTCTCTGTTAATAATTTTGTCGCCGTCAAGATTTACAGGGATATTTTTAGGCTCAAGTTCTGCTTTGCCCATATCAACTGTAACAGAGCTTACCTTTGAGTTTCTCGTAAACAGAGTAAGAGCTCTTATGCCTGACGCCGTTTCAATAGTAATGTTGTTTTTATTAACAAGACCGTTGTCATACAGGTACTTTCCTACGCATCTTATAGAGTTGCCCGCCATTTTACCCTCGGAGCCGTCTCTGTTAAAGATTCGCATTTTAGCGTCGGCAATATCGCTTTTTTCAATCAGCACAATACCATCGCCGCCGATGCCCTTGTGCCTGTCTGTAAATTCAATAGCAAAGCTTTCAGGGCAGGTGATTATACCGCATTGATTGTTGAAGAAAATATAGTCGTCGCTGGTACCCTGCATTTTCGAGAATTTGAGAATACCTTTACTCTCTCTCATATTGTTTATATCTACAAGCTCGGTGTTAGTCTGCTTGTAGCGTGAAGCAATAATGTCAGCGATAGCGTTTGCCGTATCAAGTGATGTGATTGTGGCAATGCCAAGCTGATTAGCCCTGTTGTGCAGTCTTATATAATCTGCAATAGATTTTTTGTCGCTTTTGCCTGTGTAAACAATGTAGTCAAGCTTTCCGGACTCAACCAAGTCCATAATAGAATTATCCTCTTGGAGTTTATTAACCACAGACACGTTGATTCCAAGGCTTTCGATAGCTTTTGCCGTTTCGGGAGTAGCCCAAATATGAGCCCCTAAATCGTCCAGCTTTTTGGCAAGATTAACTATTTCAAATCTGTCCTGCTTTGTAACGGTAATCAAAACGCCGTGCTTTTCACGTTTGTGAAAATCTGTTTTAAAGCCTGCCGAAACAAGTCCCTTAAACAGCGCCTCAATAAGATTTTTGCCGACACCCAAAACCTCGCCTGTTGATTTCATTTCAGGACCTAATTTAGAGTTTACATCGTTAAGCTTTTCAAAGCTGAAAACAGGAACCTTAACAGCGTAGTAGGGCGGTGTTCTGTAAAGTCCTGTGCCGTAGTCAAGGTCTTTCAGGGAAGCTCCCACCATTATTTTAGTGGCAAGTTCAACCATAGGAACGCCTGTCACCTTGCTTATATAAGGTATTGTTCTCGACGCTCTTGGATTAACCTCAATGACGTAAAGCTCGTTTTGGTAAATAAGGTACTGAATATTTACAAGTCCCTTTGTTTCAAGAGAAAGGGCAAGGTCGGTTGATACCTTGCATATCTTCTCCAGCATCATATCGTTAAGATTATACGGCGGATATACTGCAATGGAGTCGCCTGAATGAACACCCGCTCTTTCAATATGCTCCATAATACCTGGGATAAGAACGTCAGTTCCGTCGCTTATGCAGTCCACCTCAAGCTCTGTTCCCATCATATACTTGTCCACAAGCACAGGATTTTCAATGCCTTGAGAGAGGATAATCTCCATATACTGCTTGGTATCGTCGTCAGTGTAAGCGATAGTCATATTCTGACCGCCGATTACATAAGACGGTCTTAAAAGAACAGGGTAGCCTAAACGATTTGCAGAGGCAAGCGCCTCTTCCATAGTCATAACGCTTTCACCCTTCGGTCTGAAAATGCCGAACTTTTCAAGGAGAGCGTCAAACTTTTCTCTGTCCTCGGCAACGTCAATAGATTTTGCACTGGTGCCGAAAATAGTAATGCCGTTGTCGTCAAGGAATTTAGTCAGCTTAATTGCCGTTTGACCGCCGAAAGCAACAACAACGCCTATGGGGTTTTCCGCCTTGATGATGTTCATTACATCCTCATCGGTAAGGGGTTCAAAGTAAAGTCGGTCGCCTGTGTCAAAGTCTGTTGATACGGTTTCAGGGTTGTTGTTGATGATAATAACCTCGTATCCTAATTCCTTTAAAGTCCATACGCAGTGAACAGAGGAGTAGTCAAACTCAATGCCCTGACCGATTCTTATAGGACCTGAACCTAAAACGATAATCTTTTCTTTACCTGAACTTTCAAGACTTCTTGCCTCGCAGTGATTGTCATAAGTCGAGTAGAAGTAGGGCGTTTCCGCCTCAAATTCAGCGCCGCAGGTGTCAACCATCTTGTAAACGCAGTTTCTGTGATAAGCAAGGGAGCCGCCGCTTATTCTTTCAAGCGCCTTGTCGGTGTATCCGAGCTTTTTACCCCTCAGATACATTTCTTCAGATAAAGGCATCCCTTTAATCTCTTTTTCGTAGTCTGCAAGATTTTTAAGTTTACTTAAAAACCACTCGTCTATCATTGTAACGGAGTGTATCTCATCAATAGAAACACCCTCCTTAAGTGCTTTAAAGACGGTGAACATTCTTATATCATCTTGGTCTTTCAGCTTTTCTCTGATGTCAACACCGTCAAGAGCCTTGTTGTTAAGCGTGTCAAGACCGATTTCAGCGCCTCTGACAGCTTTCATTACAGCCATCTCAAAGGTAGGTGCAATGCTCATTACCTCGCCTGTGGCTTTCATCTGTGTGCCCAGCTTTCTCGAGGCATTTACAAACTTGTCAAAAGGCCATTTTGGCAGTTTAACTACCACATAGTCAAGAGTTGGCTCAAAGCAGGCGCAGGTTTTGCCTGTGATGTCGTTTTTAATTTCGTCAAGTGTGTAGCCTAAAGCAATTTTTGTGGTAACCTTTGCGATAGGATAGCCTGTCGCCTTTGACGCAAGCGCCGAAGAACGTGAAACTCTGGGATTTACCTCGATTACAGAATATTCAAAACTTTCGGGGTTAAGGGCAAACTGACAGTTGCAGCCGCCTTCAATGCCAAGTTCCGTTATAATGTCAAGAGATGCTGAACGCAGCATCTGATATTCCTTGTCTGCAAGTGTAACGGCAGGAGCAATAACAATGCTGTCCCCTGTGTGAACGCCGACAGGGTCAAAGTTTTCCATAGAGCATACAGCAATAACATTGCCCACGCTGTCACGCATTACCTCAAACTCTATCTCTTTCCAGCCTGCAATATATCTTTCAACAAGCACCTGTGTGATAGGGGAGAGCATTAAACCGTTTTTAGCAATAATTTCAAGTTCTTTTTCATCATATGCAACGCCGCCGCCTGCACCGCCTAATGTAAATGCAGGTCTTATAATTACGGGATAGCCGATTTCTTTTGCAATCTCTTTGGCGTGTTCAACAGTAGTGGCAATATCGCTGGGAACAACAGGCTGGTTGATTTTAACCATAGTGTCCCTAAACATCTGCCTGTCCTCTGCTTTGTCGATAGCCTCTGCGTCAGTACCTAAAAGTTTAACTCCCATTTTGTCAAGATAGCCGTCTTTTGCCAGCTGCATACCTATGGTAAGTCCTGTCTGTCCTCCGAGACCGCAGAGAATAGAGTCGGGGCGCTCTTTTTCAATTATTCTCTTTACCGTTTCTTCAGTTAAAGGCTCAAGATAAATATGGTCGGCAAGTGCCTTGTCCGTCATAATGGTAGCAGGGTTGGAGTTTACAAGCACAACCTCGATACCCTCGTCTTTAAGCACACGGCACGCCTGTGCGCCTGCGTAGTCGAATTCAGCCGCCTGACCGATTACGATAGGACCTGAACCTATAACTAAAACTTTTTTTATATCTTTGTTAAGAGGCATTATTCGTTACCTCCCATCATTGCAATAAATTTATCAAAAATAAACCTTGTGTCGTGCGGTCCTGAACAAGCTTCCGGGTGAAACTGTACCGAAAATGCCTTTTTGTCGGGATAGTCGATACCCTCGCAGGTGGAGTCGTTAGCGTTAATGTAGCTGATTTTTCCTCCCGTTTTTTCCACGGTGTCGTTTTCAACAGCATAGCCGTGATTTTGAGATGAAATGTAAGTTCTGCCTGTTTCCAGATTTTTAACAGGCTGATTAACGCCGCGGTGACCGTATTTCAGCTTGCTTGTTTCTGCCCCTTGTGAAAGAGCTAAAAGCTGATGACCGAGGCAGATAGCAAAAATCGGCTTTTTGCCTACAAGCTTTTTAAGCTCTTCAATAGCCTCAACGTTTTCTTCAGGGTCGCCGGGACCGTTTGAAAGCATAATTCCGTCAGGGTCAAGGCTTAAAATATCATCCGCCTTTGTGTTGTAGGGTACAACGGCAACATTACAGCCCCTTTTGTTAAGCTCGCGGACAATGTTTTTCTTTGTGCCGTAGTCAATAAGCACAACGTTGAATTTGTGTTCATTTGAACCGCTCATATAAGGCTTTTGAGATGACACGCTTTTAACAGCGTTTTCCACCTTATAAGCCTTTAGTTTATCCATATCAACTGTGCTTGGATTTGTGGTAATAACGGCATTCATAACGCCGTATTCTCTTATAGTTTTTGTTATCTCTCTTGTGTCAACGTCATACACGCCAACAATGTTGTTTTCGGTGAGATATTGCTCAAGAGTTTTACCGCACCTGAAGTTAGAAGGTGCGTCGCAGTATTCACGTACAATGTAAGCCTTTACAGCAGATTTTTCACACTCCATATCATCGTCAATAAAACCGTAGTTGCCGATAAGCGGGAATGTCTGCATAACTATCTGACCGAAATAGCTGGGGTCGGTTAAGGTTTCAATATATCCGCCCATACCTGTGGTAAATACAAGCTCTCCCGTAACCTCGCCTTTTGCCCCGAAGCTTTTGCCCTCAAATATGTCGCCGTTTGCAAGGCAAATGTAAATTTTATTATCCATCATAATATTAACCTAACAGCTTAACAAGCACTGCCTTTTGAGCGTGCAGTCTGTTTTCAGCCTCGTCAAAAATTTCGTCAGCGTGCATTTCAAGTACCTTGGCTGTAATTTCCTCGCCTCTGTGAGCAGGAAGACAGTGAAGTACCATAACGTCCTCTTTTGCAACTGAAATAACATCGTCGTTAATCTGGAATTTTTCAAATACTTTTTCACGCTCTGCTTTTTCCTCTTCCTGACCCATAGAAGCCCAAACGTCAGTGTAAAGCACGTCAGCGTCCTTTGCACAGGCAAGAATATCGTCACTGCACATAAAATCGCCGTTTTCTTCAGCCCATTCCATAATTTCAGCATCAGGTTTGTAACCGTCAGGGCAGGCGATAGCACAGCTCATACCCATTTTGATTGCACCGATGATAAGGCTGTTTGCCATATTGTTTCCGTCGCCGATAAAACAGAACTTCAAGCCCTCAAAGCTTTTTTTGTATTCACGGATTGTCATAAGGTCAGCAAGTACCTGACAGGGATGGCAGTAGTCTGTAAGACCGTTGATGATAGGAATTGAGCCGTATTTTGCCAAATCCTCAACCTCTTTCTGCTCAAAGGTTCTGATCATAATACCGTCAAGGTAACGTGAAAGAACTCTTGCAGTATCCTCAACAGGTTCACCTCTGCCTATTTGCAAATCTCTGTTAGAAAGGAAAAGAGCCTGACCGCCAAGCTGGTACATACCTGTCTCAAAACTTACTCTTGTACGAGTTGAGCTTTTCTGAAAAATCATACCCAGAGTTTTGCCCTTAAGGTGATGATGCTCGATACCGTGCTTTGTTTCATACTTGAGCTGGTCGGCAAGATTCAGAATGTCTAAAATATCTGTCTGGTCTAAATCCTGCAATTTTAACAAATGTTTCATTTCTCAATTACCTCTTTCATAATATTTAATCCCTCGTCAAGCTCTTCTTTGCTGATGTTAAGAGCAGGAAGAAGTCTTATTTTCGTTTTTGCAGTAAGTACAAGCAGTCCCTTTTCAAGACATTTGTTTGCAATTTCCTTTGCGTCGCCGTCAACCTCAATTCCCAGCATAAGTCCCATACCGGAAATTGATTTTACGCCATTTACTGCCGATAAAAAGTTTCTTATGTATTGGCTTTTTTCAGTAACCTCTGCTAAAAATCCATCGTCGATTCTTTCAACTATTGAGCAGGCGCCTGCCGCACAAATAGGGTTTCCGCCGAATGTTGAACCGTGAGAGCCTGCTACAACCGTGTCCTTTAACTTTTCACCGAAAAGAACTGCTCCCATAGGCAGTCCTCCTGCCATTCCCTTTGCAGTAGAAACAATGTCGGGGCAAATGTCAAAGTTTTGATATGCAAAATATTTACCTGTTCTGCCGTTTCCCGTCTGTACCTCGTCAACCACCATAAGAATGTCTTTTTCTTTGGCGATTTTTTCAATAGCTTTTACAAAATCATAATCCAGATTGTTTACTCCGCCTTCACCCTGCACACATTCAAACATAACGGCGCAAACGTCGTCGGTTGCCATTTCTTCAAGCATTTTAACATCGTTTGCCTTGCAGTATTTAAAGCCCTCTGTAAAAGGTCCGAAAGTTGTGTGAAAGCTTTCCTGTCCTGTTGCCGCAAGAGTTGTTATAGTCCTGCCGTGAAATGAATTTTCAAGGGTGATTATTGTGCTTCTGCCTTCGCCGTATTTGTCAAAGCTGTACTTTCTTGCAAACTTAATTGCACCCTCGTTTGCTTCAGCACCGCTGTTACCAAAAAACACTTTTTTCATACCCGTTTTTTTACATAAAAGCTCTGCAAGTTTTGCACAAGGCTACGTGTAGTAGAGATTGCTTACGTGCTGTAATTTGTCCAATTGTGATTCAACAGCTTTTTTCCATTCGTCGTCACCGATGCCAAAAGCTGTAACTCCGATACCTGAACCGAAATCTATGTATTTTTTACCTTTTTCGTCATATAGCGTTGAGCCTTTTCCTTCGGTAAGCACCACGTCAAATCTGCCGTAAGCGTGAGCCACATATTCCTTGTCAAGTTCCTTTGTGTTCATTATATCACCTGCTTCTGAACATTGTTCCCATACCTTCGTCAGTTAAAAGCTCCATAAGAATGGAGTGGGGAACACGTCCGTCAATAATAAATGCTTTTTTAACTCCCTCTCTTATTGCCTGGGTCATACTGTCAATTTTCGGTATCATACCGCCGCTGATTATTCCCTCGGCAATAAGGGCAGGTGTGTCGCTTATGTAAACTCTGTGGATAAGAGTGCTGTCGTCGTCCTTGTCACGAAGAAGACCTACAATATCAGTCATAGAAACAAGAGCCTCTGCCTTTAATGCACCTGCGATCGCTGCAGCAGCCGTGTCTGCATTAATGTTGTAGCAGTTGCCCTCATCATCATAGCCAATAGTGGAGATAACAGGTATCCAGCTGTTGTTTAGAATTTCCACAACAGCGTCCATATTAATCTCTGTAATTTCGCCCACATATCCGTGCTCTTTGTCAAGAGGTTTGCACTTGAGCATATTGCCGTCCATACCTGAAAGACCGATTGCGTGACCGCCCAAGTTTCCGATTTGACAGGCAAGGTCCTTGTTTACCTTTCCTGCAAGCACCATCTGTACCACGTCAACGGTATCTTTGTCAGTAACTCGCAAACCGTCCACAAACTTGCTTTCAATGTTCATTTTGTCAAGAGTTTTGTTAATAGCAGGGCCGCCGCCGTGAACAAGTACAACTCTGATACCTACCGTAGTCAAAAGTACAAGGTCACGCATAACAGCCTCTTTCAGCTCCTCGTTAATCATTGCGTTGCCGCCGTATTTAACTACAATAGTCTTTTTTCTATACATTTGAATGTTTGGCAGAGCGTGAGCAAGTATCTCCGCCTTCATTTGGTTGTCAATGTTCATCTGATTGTCAATGTTCATTTTGTTACTCCTTGTATCAGGTTCTGTAGTCGCCGTTTATTTTAACGTAATCATATGTCAAGTCACAGCCCCAAGCGGTAGCGTCGCAGTCACCTTGGTTAAGATTAATTAAAATATAAATCTCATCGCTTGAAAGCACTTCAGCCGCCTTTTCTTCGCTGAATTCAACGCCCGAGCCGTTTTTGCATACTGTGATTATACCTTTGTCACTTTTAAGGTCAACGTCAACCTTGTCAATGTCAAATTCTGCGTCGGCATAACCGATAGCGCAGAGAACTCTGCCCCAGTTGGCGTCCTCGCCGAACATTGCCGACTTGAAAAGGGAGGAGCAGATAACGCTTTTTGCAACAGTTATTGCCGTATCTTTGTCGGGAGCACCCGAGCAAATACACTCAAGAAGCTTTGTTGCGCCCTCTCCGTCTTTTGCCAGCATTCTTGTAAGGTTAGCCATAACCTCATAAAGAGCAGACTTAAATGTTTCATAGCTCTCATTTTCCTGTGAGATTTCCTCGTTATTGGCAAGACCGTTTGCCAAAATGCAAACCATATCGTTTGTTGAGGTGTCACCGTCAATAGAAAGACAGTTGTAAGTAACCTTTGTAATCTCGCTTAACGCTTTTTGAAGAAGCTCACTGCTGATTGCACAGTCAGTAGTTATGAAGTTAAGGGTAGTCGCCATATTTGGATGAATCATACCCGAACCCTTTGCCATTCCGCCTAAATGACAAACAGCGCCGCCGATTTCAAATTCAACGGCATACTCTTTCTTTACCGTGTCGGTAGTCATTATAGCCGTTGCCGCCTCAAGATTTTTGTTGTAGCAAAGACCTTTTGCCAAAACAGGCACTGCCTGTTCAATAGGCTCAATAGGAAGAATTTGACCTATAACTCCTGTAGAAGCAACTATTACCTGTTCCTTTGGAATATTAAGCTCATCTGCCACAAGCTGACACATTTTGTCTGCTTTTTCAACACCGTCCGCATTGCAGGTGTTGGCATTTTTTGAGTTTGCAATAACGGCAATAGCCTTGTTGCCGCTTTTTTCAAGGTTTGCCTTTGTAACAGTAATAGGCGCGCCTTTTACCTTGTTTTGTGTATATACCGCAGCAGCGTTGCATACCACGTCGCTTACGTATAAGCATATATCATTTTTGTGTTTGATGCTTGGATTGTCGTTTGCCGGTCTTTTAATTCCGCAGTAAGTACCGTTTGCCTTAAATCCTTTAGCCGCACAAATTCCGCCCTCTATAATTTTCATTTTTTTATTCTCCTATGTTTAGTCCTGTTTTTTCGTCTGTTCCTATGGCAATGTTCATACACTGGATAGCCGCACCTGATGCCCCTTTTCCCAGATTGTCAAAACGTGAGGTGATAATAACTCTGTCCTCGTTGCCGTTTATTTCAATTTCCATATCGTCACGGTCTGCAAAGGTGTTTGAGGCAATCATATTTTCCGTGTAGCCTAAATCTCTTACCTTTACAATTTCGCTTTTGCCGTAATGCTCCTTAAACATACTGCAAATATCACTTGGTGAATATTTTTTCACCATCTTGTCAGTATAAAGGGCAACGCTTACCACCATACCCTGTGGATAGTCGCAAATAGTAGGTGCGAATATCGGCTCTTTGTCAAGACCGCTTATGGCTTTCATCTCTTTAAGGTGCTTGTGATGCTGTGACAAAGCATAAAGCCTCGGTGAGTCAAGCTCCTTATCTCTGTTTTCGTCCTCATACTGTGCAATGCCTTTTTTGCCTGCTCCCGTATATCCGCTTAAAGCAAAGCAAACAACATCGTAATTACTTTCAATAAAGCCGTTTTTTATAAGGGGATAAACTATCGAGTTAAATCCGCTGGCATAACAGCCGGGAACTGCAATTCTGTTTGAGGTTTCAATCAGCTCTCTGTGTCTTTTGCTTAATTCGGGAAATCCGTAAGCCCAACCCTCAAGAGTTCTGTGGGCAGTTGAGGTGTCAAGTATTTTTGTCTTGTCGTTTTCTACAAGAGAAACAGCTTCAATAGATGCCGCGTCAGGCAGACAAAGAAAGGTAATGTCGCTTTCGTTTATCAGCCTTGATCGTTCTTTAGGGTCTTTTCTCTTTTCAGGGTCGATAACAAGAAGCTCAATATCATCTCTGTTTTCAAATCTGTTGTATATTTTTAATCCTGTTGTTCCGTCTTTTCCGTCAATGAATACTTTTTTCATTTTTATGCAATACTCCGATGTTCTTTATTATATCTTACTTATTATACACTTAAGGGAATTAATGTCAATACCATTTCAAAAATATTTATAAATATACATAAAAATGAATAAAAATACATAAATATTCATAGCAAAAATTGCATTGTAAAATAGTCATTATAGGCTGTATATACAATATTGAAAGAACGTAAATAAGTACCTGCTATTGCAACTCTCCTAACATCTGCATAATATAAATTAGTTGCAGAGCCTTACTGCAATTATAAACAGAAAGGAGTAATTTAATGGATAATGAAGTTGTTATTGCCCTTGTGGCGTTAGCAGGCACATTGTTCGGCTCATTCGGCGGCATAATTACATCCTCAAAGCTGACCTCCTTTCGTCTTCAGTCTCTGGAGCAGAAAGTAGATAAGCATAATTCCTTTGCCGAAAGAATCCCGTTAGTTGAAGAAAAAATAAAAGTCCTCAATCATAGGGTAGAGGACCTTGAAAGGAGTTGCAACTCAGTAAATGAGCATTGATAAATCAACAATAATAAGAACAATTATACTTTTTATTTCTCTGATAAATGTTGTGCTTCAAATGTTCGGTGTAAAGACGCTGCCTATTGACAACGAGCTTGTTACGGAGACTGTTTCAGTGGGATTTCTGCTTTACAGCGCCATTTCGTCTTGGTGGCACAATAACTCAATGACTAAAGAGGCTATTCAGGCGGACGAATACCTCAAACAGTTAAAGGAGGATAAGAATAATGGCTAAATGGAGAAGTCCTTTTAAAGCGTCGTCAAGACAGACGACAGCGTTTAAGAAAAAGGGGAGCTGGGCAGCAGGGTATCACACAGGAGTAGACAGAGTATGCGACAGTAATACAGCCCTTGTTTCTCCAACATCTGCCACAGTGATTACAAATGCCTATGACAACAGCTACGGTAACTACGTTGTGCTTAAAACTGCTGACAATAAGGTTATCCTTATGGCGCATATGCAGTCAAAAAGCGCTCTGAAAGTGGGAGCAAAAATTAACGCAGGCGACTTTATCGGTTATATGGGAAGTACGGGAAATTCCACAGGACCTCATCTTCATATTGAGGTGGAAAACAGTACCTCTTGGGCATATAACAAAAACCTTCTTGACCCTGATGATTATATCAACTGGAACAGCTTTTCAAACTCAAGCAGTAACAATAAGTATGTGTCAGCGGTTAAGTGGAAAAACGGCAGCACCAAGGAAACGGTTTATACCCAAAGCAACCTTGCCGACAAAATAGGCACAATTAATGTTAAGGAAAGCGCCGATTGCTACGGCAAAAAGGGAAGCGGTTATATCGTTGTCTATGACCTTGACGGCACAAGCAAGCATAAAGCAGGCTTTGTAAAATATGACGGAGGCGTTAGTTCCGTTAAAAGCGGAGGTAAGACCTATGAAAACGGCAGTACCAAGGAAACTGTCTATGCCGATACTAAAAAAGCAGACGTTATCGGTAGTCTTGACCCATACGAAACCTGCACCTGCCTTGCAAAAATCGACGGTATGTACCTTGTCCTTTATAAAATCAACGGCACAAGTAACTATAAAGTCGGCTTTGTATCCTACTCAGGCGGAGTAAATTAGTAGATTAAAAAACTGCTGATGAACATTTAGTTCGTCAGCAGTTCTTTTTTGTTAAACAATAGTAATGTAGTTATAAAGAAAAAGACGGTTGAAAAACCGTCTTTTTTTGGAGCTGATAACCGGACTTGAACCGGTGACCTCATCCTTACCAAGGATGTGCTCTACCGCCTGAGCCATATCAGCAAAATGGCGACCCGGAACGGGCTCGAACCGTCGACCTCTAGCGTGACAGGCTAGCGTTCTAACCAGCTGAACTACCGGGCCATTGCGAAATGTATTATATATTAACTTTCAAAAGTTGTCAAGGCTTATTTTAAATTAGTTGTAACTTGAAAGTACTGCGGTGTTGTTATATAATGTTATAAATAAGATTTAGGGAATTGATTTTATGAGACTGACAAACGGTGCCGATATAAGCACCTATAGATATATGTTAGACGGCATACGTTACGTGTGCGACAATTTTAAGGACAGATGCGCAGGAACTCACAGCGAGCGCAAGGCACAGCAGTTTTTCAAAAATGAGCTTGATAACTGGGCGGATGAAACTTATATGGACGAATTTGAGGTTCATCCTAATGCTTTTTTAGGCTGGCTTCCCATAGCCGGTATTTTCTGTATTTGTTCGGTGGTTTTCTACTGGCTGGGGTTCAATAAAGCCGCAAATGATATGGGACTTTCCGTTGCCGCCTTAGTTCTTACTTTGCTGACTTTCGGCTGTTTTATTGTGGAATTTCTGCTTTACAGAAAAGCCGTTGATTTTATATTTCCGCAAAAAACTTCTCGAAACGTTTATGCAGTCAGAAAACCATTGCAGGAAACAAAAAGGAGAATAGTTTTTTGCGCTCATACCGATGCGTCTTTTGAGTGGACCTATTCTCTTCACGGCGGACTTAAATCTCTTGCCATTGTCATAACAGGCTCTGTATTGGGGCTTGTTCTTTTGTGTTTGTTTAATATCTTTTGGTTCATTTACAGTTGTGTTTCAGGGGCGTACACCTCGAGCTTTTGGCTTGCAGCAGGAATTGTTCAGCTTTTGTTTGTTCCGTTTTTTGTTGCAATTATGTTTTTTGTCAATTGGAAGGTAGTTGTTGACGGAGCTAACGATAACCTTACTGCCGGCTATATTTCCCTTGGCGTTTTAAAAGAAATGGCGGAGAAAAATAAGCGTTACGAAAACACCGAAGTTTGCGTCCTTCTTACTGGCTCACAAGAGGCAGGTTTAAGAGGTGCAGATGAGTTTTTGAAAAAGCATAAAAGCCGATTTGACGACGTGGAAACAGCAGTTGTTGTTATGGATACTATGCGTGAAATCGAACAGCTTCAGATTTATACGCAGGGCTGTACGGGAACTCAAAAGAATTCAAACGCCGTAGGAGAACTCATATATGAGGCAGGTGTAAACTGCGGTATAGAGATGAAAGAAGCAAAGGTGTATACAGGCGCCACCGACGCGGAAATTTTTTCACGTTACGGAGTTGAGGCAGCAGGTTTTTGCGGTGTAAACCATACCCCGAAAACTTATTATCACACAAGACTTGATACCGCGGATAACGTGAATGAAAACTGTATAAATATGTCCCTTGATATTTGTCTTGAAATGGCTGAGCTATATGATACCCAAGGGGGTATAGACGCTTTTAGAAAAGATGGCGCAAAGAGATTTAAGAAGGGATATAACAAAAATTAAGCCTGTCCTGTTTAGAGGTAATATATGAAAGATTTACATATACATATTGAAAGAGGTCCCTGCACTGAAGAATGGCTTGAAAAGTTTATTGATAAAGCCTGTCAAATGGGATTAGAGGAAATCTGCCTTCTTGAGCACAGTATTCGTTTTAAGGAGTTTTTGCCCTGTTTCAAAGAGGCGAAGGAGTACAATCTCTATCAAAAAAAGTGGGTGACTGAAAAAAGCAAGATTGCTTATTCTATTGACGATTTTAAACGCACCGCCGAGAAAATCAGAGCCAAAAAATATCCGCTGAAAGTGTCTTTCGGTATTGAAATCTGTTATTTTGAACAGCATCAGGATTTGATTTACGAGCTTACAAAAGACGGTTTTTTCGATTACCTTTTAGGCTCTGTTCACTGGGTGGATAACTGGACCTTTAATCAGCGCAAATATCAGTGGCTGGGCAGGGATTACGATAATATCTATACCCGATATTTTGAACTTGAAAATTCCCTTGTTAAAAGCGGGCTTTTCAACATTATCGCTCATCCCGACCTTATTACCTGCCACAATTTGTACCCGTCCTATAATCTTGATGAAACGTATAAAACTCTTTGCGAAAATGCAAAAAACAGTGGAGTTATGATTGAAATGAACACCTCAAAAGGACTTGGTGTAAACAGTCAGTTTTTTGAAATCGCAAAAAATACAGGTGTGGAATTTTCCACAGGCTCCGACGCCCACAGAGTAGAGGACGTGGGAAGAAGAATAAAAGAGGTAACAGATCTTATATCCCGTAAGTAGAACTTATAGGGTCTTTAAAAAGGGGTATTTTTACAGGGAATACGGTAAAAAGTATAAAAAACATCATTATGATTAATAATGCGGTAATTCCTATTACCATTCCCGACGTCGTGGAAAATTTTTCATTTTTAATCAGCGTATAGTCAACTGCGAAGCTGACTGCAACGCCTATGAAAAATGAAATAATGTTTAAAAAATCAATATTTTCGCCTGTGATACCCGTATATACGTAAAAGAAAACAACGATTGCCGTCATACCTGAAACTGCGCCTAAAGCCTTTGCGGGAAAGACGGCTTTATTTTTATCAAGTGCAAAAAACTCAATAATACTCCAAATAAGATAAGGAAAAAATAATAATTTAAGATGCTCCCAAACGCTTTCATTTACTGCGCTGAACAGCCCTACAATAAAACTGTAACCGCTCCATTCATAAAAAAAGTGAGCAAGACTGCCTAAAATACTTACAAAAATAAAACCAATAACAGTGTATTTAAAAAGATTTTTGTTCATACTATCACCATAAGGATTATATGCCTTTTAGGCTTGAAATATTTTATTGTAATAGTATTGACTTTTTTAAAATCTTATGGTAAAGTATAACACGCACCGAAAGTAAAGGTGTATATATCTTGACAGGTAAAACCCGTCAGCTTGCAGAAGTACTCAAGTTGGTGACGAGGCGCCCCTGCTAAGGGCGTAGGTCGGGCAACCGGCGCGAGAGTTCGAGTCTCTCCTTCTGCGCCATAAAAAACAGCACTTATTTTTATAAGTGCTGTTTTTTGTTTTTATAGGTATTGACAACTGTAAAATCATTTGTTAAAATATGGCAACAATTAAAAACTCACTTGAGGGAGTAGTTTGCACAAAATATGTGTGGCAAGTCAACAAACTGACCTTATTGGTCTGGCTTGTCTTAATTAACGAGACTCATGTATAGCCTGCTTGAACACTATACATAGGTCTTATTTTTTTGTCCGGTATGGTTGACAGCAGCCTATCGGGCTTTTTTTATTGTAATCTGAAAACGGGAGAAAGTTATGAAAGAGTTTACAGAAAGTACAAATACCTTGCTTGAAAGATTTCAAAGCGATGAAAACAACGGCTTAACAACTAAACAGGCAGAGAAAAACAGAGAAAAGTACGGGCAAAATACTCTTACAAAGAAAAAAGGGGACTCTCTGATTAAAAGAATATGGGACGCCGCTACAGAGCCTATGCTGCTTATGCTTATAGGTGCAGGCGCAATTGCTCTCGGGGTTAACATTTTTAGGGCAGTTACAGGAGGCGAGGCGGATTTTCTTGAGTGCGTGGGTATTTTTGCAGCTATTTCTCTCTCTGTGATAATCAGTGTTGTTATGGAGGGAAAAAGCGCCAAGGCTTTTGAAGCCCTTTCAAAAATCAGTGAAAACATTGTTGTGAAAGTAATCAGAAACGGCGAAACCGTAATGCTTAAACAACAGGATGTTGTCGTGGGGGATATTCTTATTCTTTCAACGGGAGATAAAATCTCCGCCGACGGCAGACTGATAGAAAGCACAGGTCTTGCTGTTGACGAGTCTGCTCTTACAGGAGAAAGCGAACCTGCTCAAAAAGATGCAAAGCTTGTAATTACTGATGAAAAAACACCTCTTGCAGAACGGGGGAATATGCTCTACAGCGGCACTTATGTAACGAGCGGAAACTGTAAAATGGTAGTAACTGCTGTTGGAGATAATACGGAGTTCGGTAAAATTGCAGGGGAGTTAAGCGGTGACATGAACTCCAGTACGCCGCTTCAGGAAAAGCTGGCAAGACTTGGTAAAACAATCACGGTAATGGGGGTTGCCGCTGCGGCAGTTGTGTTTGTTTCTCAGCTTATATCGTTTAAACTGCATAACGGTCTTGTGCTTGAAGAGGTTATGGAGTCGTTTGTAACAAGTATCGTCCTTATTGTTGCCGCTGTACCTGAAGGACTTCCCACAATCGTTGCTGTATCTCTTTCTATAAATATAATTAAACTTTCAAAAAACAATGCTCTTGTTAAGAAGATGATTGCATCGGAAACGGTGGGATGTATAAACGTAATATGCTCCGACAAAACGGGCACCCTTACCGAAAACAAAATGACTGTACGTTCTTATTTTGACAAAACTCTTCACCAAAACTGCATTGACGTTAATAATCCCTTTTTAATCAGAAATATATGTCTTAACTCAACGGCACAGCTCGGCAAAAACGGAGAGTTTATAGGAAATCCTACCGAATGTGCAATGCTGAAGTTTTATGAAAATTCAAGTTATAAAAAAGACTGTAAAAAATCCTATGAAGAGATAAGAGAAAGTTACAGTATTTTTCAGGCGTTTCCCTTTAATTCAGACGATAAGCATATGACCACCGTAGCGGAAGAGAACGGCGGGCTAATCGCTTACACAAAGGGCAGTCCTGAGGCAATTCTTGATATGTGCCTTATAAGCGAGGACGATAGAAAATATGTTGAAAGTCAAATTACAAAAGTTCAGCAACAGGCGATGCGAGTTATTGCTTTTTCACATAAAAATCTTTCTGACAGAATTGATTATAAGGACGAAAATAACCATATTTTAATGGAAAGCGGTATGGAATTTGACGGCTTTGTTGCTATCGCCGATCCTCTTCGCAAAGAAGTTTATGATGCTGTTAAATCTTGTGAGGGCGCAGGAGTCGAGCTTAAAATTCTTACAGGCGATAATATTGTTACCGCTTCTGCAATCGCTGATGAACTGGGACTTTTGGAGAAAGGGAAAGTCTGTGTAGAAGCAAAGGATATAGCCGAAATCAGCGACGAGGAGCTGTCAGAAAAACTTAAATCAATATGCGTTATTGCACGTAGTACTCCTGTTATTAAGATGAGGATTGTTAAGCTTTTAAAAGAACAGGGAAATGTTGTCGCTGTAACAGGCGACGGTATAAACGACGCTCCTGCTCTGAAAAATGCCGATGTTGGAATTGCAATGGGCATTTCAGGCACCGAAGTTTCAAAAGAGGCAAGCGATATTGTTCTCCTTGACGATTCTTTTGCCACGATAGTTAAAGCTGTTGAATGGGGCAGAAATATCTATGAGAATTTTAAAAGGTTTATCAGTTTTCAGCTTACAGTAAATTTTGCTTCGGTTGTGGTAGTATTTACGTCTATTTTGTTAGGCCTTAAAGCGCCGTTTTCCGCACTTGAGCTTTTGTGGATTAACATAATTATGGACGGCCCTCCCGCTCTTACTTTGGGGCTTGAGCCTAACTACAACGACTTGATGAAGAGAAAACCTACAAGACGAAGCGAAAATATCATTTCAAAAAATATGCTTTTGCGTATTATTCTTACCGGCGGTTATGTTTCGGTCATATTCCTTTGCCAGTATGTTTATAATTTTCTCGGTGTTGCAGAAAATGAACAGCCTACAGTTTTGTTTACTTTGTTTGTGCTGTTTCAGCTTTTCAATTCATTTAACTGCAGAGAACTTCACAAAGAAAGTATATTTAAGCATCTGCTGAAAAACAAGATTATGCTTATTGTTGTGGGAATAACTTTTGTCCTTCAAATTCTCATTATTCAGTTTGCCGGCGCATTTTTCGGTACAGTGCCTCTCGGTATTGACGTTTGGGTAAAAGTTATTGCACTGTCTTTCAGCGTAATTGTTATATCGGAAATTATAAAACTTTTTTCCAGATTGATAAAAAATAAGTAAAGTCAGCGCCGCAGGTTACCTGCGGCGTTTCTTGTAGCAAAAATCATTACTTTTCATAATATAAATAAGGCAAGCGTTTAGCCTAATTAACTAAAGTGTAAGAGAGGATGATTTTTATGCACAAGGAAAAATTCCCCAAAACTAATATTATAAATTGTTCCTCTGATGATTGCTGCGAAAAACACTGCAAAAAACATTGTAAAAATTGTGACTGCTGTTGTCGCGTTATTGTAGGCCCAACCGGACCCACAGGACCAACAGGAGCCACCGGTCCAACCGGACCGGCAGGCGAGCCGGGAGGTCCTACGGGACCAACGGGCGCAACAGGACCCACAGGCGCAACTGGACCAACAGGTGCAACAGGCCCCACGGGTGCAACAGGACCGACAGGCGCAACAGGCCCAACAGGTGCAACAGGACCAACAGGCGCAACGGGCCCCACAGGTGCTACAGGTCCCACAGGTCCCACAGGTGCATCAGGCCCTACTGGCGCAACAGGACCAACGGGTGTAACAGGACCGACAGGCGCAACAGGACCAACGGGTGCAACAGGACCGACAGGTCCAACAGGTCCCAGCGGTGAAGAGGGAACAGCGGCAACGTTAGCTGTGGGCAATGTAACAACAGGAGAGCCCGGAACACAGGCAACAGTAACAAATACGGGTACACCTCAAAATGCGGTATTTGATTTTGTTATTCCCCAGGGAGATACAGGCAGTTCTCCAACTTCCCAGTTTTTAACTGCATATTCAGTTCCTGCCCAGTCAGTAACAACCGGAAATCCCCTTGCATTTGACAGAAATTCACTCTCAAACGGTACTGCAATAAGTCATTCAAATAATTCTGCAAATTTAGTCGTTCAGCAGACCGGATATTACAAGGTGATGTTTCACGGTACAGTAACGCCTGCAAAAGCTGACAGCTTTCCTGTGTCAATTTTGCTCTATCTCCAAAAAAACGGCTCCGCTGTAACAGGCGCGGGCGCAAGACACAATTTCAGAGCAAATACTGAAACTGATAATATGGCGTTTAATCAAACAGTTAATGTTACTACTGTTCCAACGACTCTTAATATTGTTGTAGACGGCGGTTCAATTCTTTACAGCGATACAGCCGTAACAGTGGTAAGATTAGGAGATAACTAAAAAATAAGAGTGTTTCAAGTTAGTTGAAACACTCTTTAACTTTTATGAAAGGTGATATAGCTTGTCAAAATATAAAGTCTGTGTTTATGCAATCTGTAAGAACGAAGAAAAATTTGTAAAACAGTGGGTCGCTTCAATGAGCGAGGCGGATGAAATCGTTGTGCTTGATACAGGTTCAACAGATAATACTGTTGAAGAACTTAAAAATGCCGGAGTAAAAGTGTATCAAAAAATTTTTGACCCTTGGAGATTTGACCACGCCCGTAACTGCTCCCTTGATTTAGTTGACAAAAATGCAGATATATGCGTTTGCACCGACCTTGACGAACGCTTTGAAAAAGGCTGGAGGGAAAAACTGGAAAACGCTTGGCAGCCTGACACACGCCGCGCAAGATACAGGTACACCTGGAATTTTAACGACGACGGAAGTGAGGGATGCGTTTTTTGGCTTGACAAAATCCACTCAAGAAAGGGATTTGTGTGGGAAAATCCTGTTCACGAGGTTCTTGCTTATCAAGACAGTACCCCCTGTAATACTGTTTTTGCAGAAGGTATACAGTTAAATCATTATGCCGATGTAACAAAGTCAAGAGCCCAATATCTTCCTTTACTGGAGCTTGCAGTAAACGAGAACCCCCATAACGACAGAAATGTTCATTATCTCGGCAGAGAGTATATGTTTAAGGGCATGTGGGATAAGTGTATTGAAACGTTAACGCATCACCTTTCTATGCCTGAAGCAGTGTGGAAAGATGAACGATGCGCATCAATGAGGTTTATAGCAAGAGCTTATAATGCAAAAGGAGACAGACAATCTGCAAAGTGCTGGTATTATAAAGCTGTTGCCGAAGCGCCGTATCTTCGCGAACCATATGTGGAGCTGGCATTAATGCTGTATGATGATGAAAATTGGTACGGCGTTTTGTATTTTATTAATCAGGCATTACAAATAAGTGAACGTCCCAAAACCTATATTAACGATGCAAGTGCCTGGGGGAGTCGGCCCTATGATTTAGCGTCTTTAGGTTATTACTATACAGGCGATTATGACAATGCGCTTAAAGCGGTTGAAAAAGCTATAGAGCTTTCCCCGCGGAATACAAGACTTGCCGACAATAAAAAAATTATTATCAATAAATTGAATGGGAAAAAAGGCAACAAAAAAGAGCAAGTCGTTTGACTTGCTCTTTCGTGGCGCAGAGGGTGGGATTCGAACCCACGCGCCCTTTCGGACAAACGGTTTTCAAGACCGCCTCGTTATGACCACTTCGATACCTCTGCGTTTGTTGCTCAATAATACTACCACAACAATTTAATTATGTCAAGAATAATTTTAAAAAAATAAAGGCTCTTTTTTCAAGAGCCTTATATTTTTTAAGCTTCTGCGTTTTCTTCCTCTTTTAATTTAGCAAAGCATTCACTGCAGTAAACAGGACGCTCTCCGTTAGGAACAAAAGGAACTTTGCATTCACTTCCGCATTTTGCACAAACAGCGTCGTGATATTCTCTGGGTGCTCTTGCGGCAGCCTTTCTCTTATCACGGCATTCCTTGCATCTCTGTGGCTCGTTTACAAAGCCTTTTTCAGCATAGAATTCCTGTTCACCTGCGGTAAATACAAATTCGTTTCCACATTCTTTACAAGTCAGGGTTTTGTCTTCAAACATTTTTTATACCTCTCAAATTTAGATTTTTGTGCTAAAAAGAAATCCCCGAAAGCTTTTTTCGCACTCTTTGTAAAGCGTTGTCTATCGCTTTAGGTGTTTTGCTTAATCTCGATGCAATTTCATTGTAACTGCAGCCAACAATATGAAGTCGCAAAACTTCATTTTCAAAATCTGAGAGATTTTCACGAAGAACTTTAGTCAACAGTGAAACGCTTTCTTGAGCAATGTAGATATCTTCTGCGCTGTCAAATCCGTTTTCCAAAGGAATTTCCTCTTCAGAGTATTCAACAAAACTGTGAGAAGGTATATCCTTTTTTCTGCTGAATTTCTTCAGTGCCGACTGAATGGAATTATCAATGCAAGTAGCGGCGTAGGTTTTGAAACTTGCGCCTCTTGAACTGTCGTAGGATTTAACGGCAGCCAAAAGACCGATCATACCTTCCTGTATAATGTCCTCTCTTTCCATAGGCGAGTCCTTATACCTGAAAGCAATCTGCTCAACCATAGCTCTGTTTTGCCTGATAGCCGACTCAAGATGATTTTCATCGCTCGATTGCGCATTTGAAAGAATTGAGTCATTTGATTTTTCATTATCTGCTGACATAATTCTCTCCCACCTTAAACCTAATGTTACCAAAAAATTAATTAATAGTCAACAAAAATATCGTAAAATCTTAAAATAATTTAATAAATATCACCAAAAACGCTGAATTTTATATAAAAATGTTGAATTTTTCAGTTTTAACAGGTCTATACGTTGAAGCGGAAGAGAACTATGTCTCCGTCTTTCATAACGTAGTCTTTACCTTCACTTCGTACAAGACCCTTTTCTTTAGCGTTTGCCATACTGCCGCATTTCATTAAATCATCAAATGAAACTACCTCTGCACGAATAAATCCACGCTCAAAATCAGTGTGTATTTTACCGGCTGCCTGAGGTGCCTTCGTGCCTTTTTTTATTGTCCAAGCCCTTACTTCCGGCTTTCCTGCCGTCAGATAGGAGATAAGACCTAAAAGTGCGTAGCTTTTTTTGATAAGTCGGTCAAGACCGCTTTTTTCAAGTCCCATATCAGCTAAAAACATAGCTTTTTCGTCTTCGTCAAGCTGTGCAATTTCTGCCTCCATTTCAGCACAGATAGGAAGGGTTTCAGCTCCTTCCTGAGCGGCAATTTCCTCAACAACTTTATAGTACTTATTGTTTTCAATACCGTTTGTAAAGTCGTCCTCGCCCATATTGCAGGCATAAATAACAGGTTTGATTGTCAGCAGAGAAACCTCTTTAAGATATTCCTGCTCATCTTCGCTGATGTCTACGCTTCTTGCTGTTTTGCCCTGCTCCATTTCACTTTGCAGTCTTTCAAGAAAAGCAACCTCGCCTGCAAGGGTTTTGTCGCCTTTCATAGCTTTTTTTCTGCTGTCAATTCGTCTTGAAAGAATGTCAAGGTCAGACAGTATCAGCTCAAGATTTATTGTTTCAATATCTCTTGCAGGGTCAACGCTGCCGTCTACGTGGGTGATATCATCATTTTCAAAGCATCTAACCACGTGAATGATTGCGTCAACCTCTCGAATGTGCGATAAAAATTTGTTTCCTAAACCTTCGCCCTGTGATGCGCCCTTTACAAGACCTGCAATATCAACAAATTCAATAGTAGCAGGAGTAAATTTGTCAGGCTGATACATTTCGGCAAGTTTGTCCAGCCTTTCGTCAGGAACGCTTACCATTCCCACGTTTGGCTCTATTGTGCAGAATGGGTAGTTTGCACTTTGTGCACCAGCATTTGTAATAGCATTAAAAAGAGTGCTTTTGCCAACGTTTGGCAAACCGACAATACCCAGTTTCATATGTGTCTTCTCCTTAATCATAATCAAATTCAATGTGATATTATATAACAAAACCTTACTTTTTACAAGAGTTATTATATACTTTTGCTCTTGACTTTGAACGGCAGATAATATATTATATCATATGATATTTTTTCAAGAGAGAAAAAGAGGTAGATGAAAGATGAAACTTAACGGCTCTCAAATTGTTCTTGAAGTTCTTAAAGAGCAGGAGGTAGACACTATTTTCGGCTATCCCGGCGGAACTATTTTGAATATTTTTGACGAACTTTACAAGTACGGCGATACCTTTAAGCACGTTCTTACCGCACACGAACAGGGTGCATCTCACGCCGCTGACGGCTATGCCCGTGCAACAGGCAAGGTAGGTGTGTGCTTTGCAACATCAGGTCCCGGTTCGACTAACCTTGTAACAGGTATTGCTACTGCTTATATGGATTCAATCCCTGTTGTTGCAATAACCTGTAACTATGCAACTTCAGGACTCGGCAGAGACTCTTTTCAGGAAGTTGACATCTGCGGTATTACAATGCCTATTACAAAACACAATTTTCAGGTTAAGTCTGTTGAGGAGCTTGCTCCTACAATCAGACGTGCTTTCAAAATCGCTCAAAGCGGAAGAAAAGGACCTGTTCTTGTAGATATTCCTAAGGATATGACTTCTGCTGTTTGCGAATATACCCCCGAACCAAAACAGGTTCCGGAGTTTTATATCAAGCCGCAGACAAAGAATTTTGAAAGAGCAGTTGAACTTTTGAAAAAGGCAAAAAGACCGCTTATCTATGTTGGCGGCGGTGCAATCCTTTCCGATGTCGGTGAAGATTTCATTACCTTTGCAGAAAAAATTGATGCGCCTGTCGTATCAAGTCTTATGGGTCTTGGCGCATTTCCAAACGGTCATCCGCTACATTTAGGACTTATCGGTATGCACGGTCATTTTGAGGCTAATAAGGCGGCTCACGACTGCGATGTGCTTATCGTTGCCGGTGCAAGATTTTCTGACCGTGTTGCAGGAAACAGAAAGAAATTTGCTCCTAACGCTGAAATTTTACATATTGACATTGACGCTGCTGAAATGGATAAGAATATTATTTCAAACTATCACCTCAGAGGCGATTTGGCAGACGTTATTCCAAAGCTTACAATGGCAGTGGAACAGCTTGACCACAGTGCGTGGAAAAATGAAATTGCAAAATACAGAAAACCATTCTGTCAGCTTCAGATAGGTGATTACGTAAACCCTCAGACTCTTATTGAGAAAATTGACGCTGCTACCGCTGAAGATGCCATTATTGTTACAGACGTAGGTCAGCATCAGCTTTGGGCGGCACAGTTTTACAAATATAAGCTCCCTCATACTCTGTTGACATCAGGCGGACTTGGTACTATGGGTTATTCAATGGGTGCAGCTATCGGCGGTCAGATGGGTTGTCCTGATAAGCAGGTTATTATGTTTGCAGGCGACGGCGGTTTCCATATGAACCTTTCAGAGCTTGCCACAATGAAGTCCTATGACGTTCCCGTTAAAATGTTTATTATGAACAACACTGTTTTGGGTATGGTACGTCAGTGGCAGAAACTTTTCTATGAAAATCGTTTTTCAGATACAGACCCTCACCGTGCAACAGATTTTGTAAAGGTCGCAGAGGCATTCGGTATCAAAGGCTTGAGAATAAATACAAATGATGATATAGACGCAGTACTTAAGGAGGCTCTCGAGTATGAAGGACCTGTTCTTGTAGACTGCAGAATTTCACCTGATTCAAACGTTCTTCCTATGATTCCTCCGGGAGGAGCTCATACGGATATTATTGAGAAATTTAATTAAGGAGGCAGGCATATAATATGAAAGAAAAGTTAGTATTATCAGTTCTTGTTGATAACGAAAGCGGTGTTCTTCAGCGTGTTGCCAGCCTTTTTTCAAGACGTGCTTACAACATTTCTTCACTTACTGTTAGTGAAACCGAAGACCCTAATTTTTCACGTATGACTATTGAAACCAATACCGAACCTGAAAACTTCAGGCAGATAAAGCGTCAGCTTTTAAAGCTTGAAATCGTAGAAAAAGTATCAGAACTCACAGATGAAAATTCTGTTTCTTCAGAGCTTTTACTTGTTAAGGTCCACGCCCAGGGCATACAGCAAAAAAATCAGCTTTTGTCCCTTAACACCAGATTCGGCGCAAGAGTTCTTGATGTTTCTATGACTACAATGACCCTTGAGTTTACAGGCAAGGGCAGCATTATTGATGAATTTATAGGCGAGCTTGAAAACGATTTTGAAATAGTAGAGCTTGCCAGAACAGGTATTACCTCGCTGGAAAGAGGAGAGGGCTCCTTTACCGACGACGTAAACTAAAATAATTTTAGAGAAATCGGGTGATTTTATGGGTATGACAATGACACAAAAAATATTGGCTGATCACGCAGGACTTGACAGCGTAGTTGCAGGTCAGCTGATTGAGGCAAAGTTGGATATGGTGCTCGGTAACGATGTCACTTCTCCCGTTGCTATTAACGAAATGAATAAATTCGGCAAGACTACTGTTTTTGACAAAACAAGAATTTCACTTGTTATGGACCATTTTACTCCTAATAAGGACATTCAGTCTGCCGAAAACTGCAAGCAGGTAAGAGAATTTGCAAAGAAAAACGATATTTTGCACTATTACGACGTAGGTAATATGGGTATTGAGCACGCTCTTTTGCCGGAACAGGGTATAGTTACCTGCGGCGACTGTATTATCGGTGCCGACTCTCATACCTGCACATACGGCGCTCTCGGCGCATTTTCAACAGGCGTGGGCTCAACTGATATGGCGGCAGGTATGATTACAGGTAAAGCTTGGTTCAAAGTACCGTCTGCTATTAAAGTTGTAATTACAGGCAAAAAAGCGCCTTACATTTCAGGTAAGGACGTTATCCTTCACCTTATCGGTGAAATCGGTGTGGACGGCGCTCTTTATAAGTCTCTTGAGTTTACAGGGGACGGCATCAAAGAGCTTTCTATGGACGATAGACTTTGCATCTCCAATATGGCGATTGAGTGCGGCGCGAAAAACGGCATTTTCCCTGTTGACGAGATTACAAAGGCTTATGTAGAGGGCAGAAGTCTGCGCGAATATAAGGTGTACGAGGCTGACAGCGATGCTGAATATGACAGCGTAGTTGAAATTGATTTAAGCACTCTTAAACCAACCGTTGCTTGTCCTCATCTTCCTGAAAATACAAAGACCGTTGATGAACTCGACAAAATTGAAATTGACCAGGTCGTTATCGGCTCTTGCACCAACGGCCGTATGGAAGATATGAGAACTGCCGCGGAAATTCTTAAAGGCAAAAAGGTTGCAAAGGGCGTTCGCTGTATCGTAATCCCTGCAACTCAGGCAATTTATCTTCAGTGTATCAAAGAAGGTATTGCAGAGATTTTTGTTGAGGCAGGAGCAATTGTTTCTACTCCAACCTGCGGTCCGTGTCTTGGCGGTCATATGGGCATTCTTGCCAGCGGTGAGAGAGCGGTTTCAACTTCAAACCGTAACTTTGTTGGCAGAATGGGACATACAAAAAGTGAAATTTACCTTGCGTCACCTGCAGTTGCGGCAGCGTCTGCCGTAAAGGGCTATATTGCAGACCCAAGGGATTGTAAGGAGGACTAAGTATGAAAGCAAAGGGATTAGTACATAAATTCGGCGATAATGTTGATACCGACGTTATTATTCCTGCACGTTATCTTAACAAAAGCGATGAGGCTTGGCTTGCCTCTCATTGTATGGAGGATATTGACGCTGAATTTGTAAATAAAGTAAAACCGGGAGATATTATGGTAGCAGAGGCTAATTTCGGCTGCGGCTCATCACGTGAGCACGCTCCTATTGCTATTAAAGCGTCGGGTATATCCTGCGTTATTGCCTCTACTTTTGCCCGCATATTTTATCGCAATGCTATCAATATCGGTCTTGCAATTCTTGAGTGCGACGAGGCTGCAAAGGATATTAAAGAAGGCGACGAGGTTGAGGTGGATTTTGACAGTGGTTTGATTACCAACTGTACCACAGGCAAAACCTATCAGGCACAGCCATTCCCGCCGTTCATTCAAAATATCATTAAAAACGGCGGTTTGTTGAAATCAATAGATAAGAATAACGAGGCAAAATAGCAATGCAGTTACATTTGTCACAGGAAAATTTGCGATACGCTTGGGGCTCTGCCACAGAGTACTGGTTTTGTCGCACCGACTATTCAATTCACAGTTATGCCGATCTTCCCTGCGAGGACTATGCAAAGCTTGTGGAAATGGGTTATGTTCCGTTTATAACTATCACAAATGAGGAAGTTATAAGAGCATACATAAAATCACTTAATAATCCAAAGGTTCAGGCAACATTTGACGGGCTTTCTTCATACGATTGTGTGGAAAAATTCTGGAAATATTTTAACGCATATAAAGATATTTCAGCCGGATTTAACGATTTTGAAGATAGTTATGTTATGAAAAAAGTTGTTAAATGGTGCGAGGATAACGGAGTTAATTATCAGTTATAATTTAATGCACAGCAGTTTATGCTGTGCATTTTTCTTTTATATTGAAAATTGATAAAAATGTGGTATAATCAATTCGGTGATGAAATGGAAAAAATGCTTATTATTAACGGTTCGCCGCGTGAAAACGGCGTATCTGCCGAGCTTATCAATCAGGTTAAAAAATATTTTCTTAATTATGAAATAAAACAGTATGATACCTACAAAATGGCGCCTGCACCCTGTACCGACTGCAAATACTGCGAGTACCACGACGGCTGCTCAAATAAAGACCTTGACGTGTTTTTTGAAGATTTTGAGGACGCTGATTATATCGTGTTTTTTACCCCTGTTTACAATAATTTCTTTCCGTCTCCTTTAAAAGCAGTTATTGACAGATTTCAGAGGTATTACAGCGCAAGGTTTAAAAGAGGGGCAAAACCGCCTATTAAAAAGCATAAAAGGGTGGGAGTTGTTATATGCAGCGGCTCTAACGCAAGACAGTGTGCAGACTATATGACGTCCACGCTTAAGCAGGCTTTTACCGTACTTAACGGTGAAATATGTTCAAGATATTATATTCCTGATACTGACAGCAACAATTATACTTTTAATCTTGTTGAGCTTGAAAAATTTATACACTTTTTAAAAGGGTGACAGAGGATTTCCTTTCTCTGTCATTTTTCTTTTGTTTTCAGTTCATTAATATATAATTTATATATTATATATTGCATATTAACGCTTACTGTGGTATAATCTCATAAATGTATAGTGGAGAAGTATGTATGATTATTCTGGGTATTGACCCCGGTTACGCCATAGTGGGCTGGGGAGTTTTGGAATATAAATCAAATAAATTCAGAGTTTTGGGTTACGGTGCAATTACAACCGAGGCAAAAACTCCTTTCCCTTTGAGACTTCAGACTATATATAACGATATGTGTTACATATTTGAAAAATATAAACCTGAAGTAATGAGTATGGAAAAACTTTTCTACAACAATAATGCCAAAACGGTTATCGACGTGGCACAGGCAAGAGGAGTTATTACTCTTTCAGCTCAAAATTACGGGGTGGATATTTTCGAGTACACTCCGTTGCAGGTTAAACAGTCCGTTGTGGGTTACGGCAGAGCTGAAAAAAAGCAGGTTCAGGAAATGACAAGAGTTATGCTTGGGCTTGCGCAAATTCCCAAGCCTGACGATACGGCGGACGCTTTAGCAATGGCTATTTGCCACGGTCACTGTTCAGGCTCGCTTATGGGAAGTCTTTCAAATTTAAAGTAAGGTGAAATTATGCTTTATAATATCAAGGGTAAATTAACTGTTGCCGATGTAAACTTTATAGTGGTAGAGTGCGGCGGAATAGGTTTTAAATGTTTTACAACTGTTAATACCGCCAAAACTGTGGGCGAAATCGGCAAAGAGGTAAATGTTTATACGTATCTCGCCGTGCGCGAGGACGCTATGGATTTGTACGGCTTTTCAACTATTGCGGAACTTGACGCATTCAAACTGCTTATAACAGTTTCGGGAATCGGACCAAAAGCCGCAGTGGCTATCCTTTCAGAGCTTACTCCCGATAAGCTGGCGCTTTGTATTGCGTCCGGTGATTCAAAATCAATTACCAGAGCGCAGGGCGTAGGCAAGAAAACTGCAGAAAGAGTAGTTCTTGAACTTAAAGATAAAATGGGCAGTATCAGTATCGCAGCGGATAATTCCGGCGTTGTTGCAAATGTCCTCTCCGTAAGCGAAAACGAAAACGCCGCCGAAGCAGTAGAGGCGTTGGTAGCTTTGGGCTATTCGCAGTCGGATGCCGCAATGGCAGTAAGCTCGCTTGATAAATCAATGTCGGTAGACGAAATGATAAGATTCGGGCTTAAACAGCTTGCGAAAAATTTATAGGAGGTAAAAAACATTGCAGGAAACAGAAATGGATTTTGAAAACAGAATAGTAACATCGGATTTTACCTCTGAGGACAGCGATATTGAAAATTCGTTAAGACCTAAGACGCTGGACGATTACATCGGGCAGGAAAAAGTTAAGGAAAATTTGAGGATATATATCGAGGCGGCAAAAGGCAGAGGAGAAGCCCTTGATCACGTGCTTCTTTACGGGCCGCCGGGATTGGGAAAAACTACCCTTGCAGGAATAATTGCCAACGAAATGGGCGTAAATATCAGAGTAACCAGCGGTCCTGCCATAGAAAAGCAGGGGGATCTCGCAGCTCTTTTAACAAATCTGCAGGAAGGCGACGTGCTTTTTATTGACGAAATTCATCGTCTTAACCGACAGGTTGAAGAGGTGCTTTATCCTGCTATGGAGGACGGCGCTCTTGATATCATAATCGGCAAAGGACCGTCGGCTCGTTCAATCAGACTTGACCTTCCTCATTTCACCCTCATCGGAGCAACTACAAGAGCAGGTCAGCTTTCAGCACCGTTAAGGGATAGGTTCGGCGTGATTTTCAGACTTGAAATGTATTCTAACGATGAACTTGCCACAATAGTTAAAAGAAGTGCGGGAATACTTGAAATACCCGTGGATAATGAGGGCGCAGGGGAAATAGCTTCCCGTTCAAGAGGAACTCCTCGAATTGCCAACAGACTGCTTAAAAGAAGCCGAGATTTTGCACAGGTTAAATACGACGGCGTTATCAGCAGGGAAGCGGCAGTTGACGCTCTTTCAAAAATGGAAATTGATGAGCTCGGTCTTGATAATATCGACAGGATTTTGCTCAAAACTATGATAAAAAATTATAACGGCGGTCCTGTGGGACTTGATACAATCGCTGCCGCAATAGGCGAGGAATCAGTAACTATTGAGGACGTATATGAGCCGTATCTTATGCAGATAGGATTTTTATCACGAACACCAAGAGGCAGATGTGCAACCGCTCTTGCCTATAAGCATTTGGGTATAGAACAGGACGGTCAGCAAAGCCTTCTTTAAATAAACTACGCTAACGTAAGGAGAATTTTTATGGGTAGATTATTCGGAACAGACGGAGTAAGAGGTGTTGCCAACGAATTGTTGACTCCTGAACTTGCGCTTAAAATCGGTCAGGCTGCGGCAATGGTGCTTTTGAAAGAATGTAAATCGTCAAAACCTACCGTCCTTATCGGAAAAGATACAAGAGCTTCAGGTGATATGCTTGAAGCTGCGCTTACGGCAGGTTTAACTTCAGTAGGCTGTAATGTGCTTTCGGTAGGTGTTGTTCCTACTCCTGCAGTTGCGTATCTTGTTTGCGAGTACGGCTGTGAGGCAGGCGTGATGATTTCCGCATCGCATAACCCCTGTGAGTATAACGGCATTAAAATTTTCCAAAAAACCGGGTATAAGCTTGATGACGCTTTAGAAGAAGAGATTGAAGCAATTATTCTCGATAACGCAGAAGAAATACCTGTAATGCTTGGCGGAGCAGTAGGTAACAGAATATACTGCAAGACAGCAGTCCAGGATTACGTACAGCACGTTATATCAACTGCAAGCGTAAGGTTTGACGGAATGACAATAGCGCTTGACTGTGCTAACGGAAGCGCGTCAGTATGTGCTAAAGAGATATTTACCGCATTGGGTGCAAAATGTATTATGCTTTCGGATACTCCTGACGGTGAAAACATTAACCTTAACTGCGGTTCAACTCATCCTGAAGAACTTATGAAGTTCGTAAAATCTGCGGGACTTGATTTGGGTCTTGCTTTTGACGGCGATGCAGACAGAATGCTTGCGGTAGATGAAAACGGAGAGCTTGTTGACGGTGATAAGGTTATTGCTATCTGCTCAAAAAGATTAAAGGACGAGGGCAGGCTTGCAAAGAATACTGCTGTTGTTACCGTTATGAGTAATATGGGCTTTTTTAAATTCTGTAAGGAAAACGATATTTTGTGTGCCAAAACTGCAGTAGGCGACAGATATGTTCTTGAAAAAATGCTTAAAGACGGTTACAATATCGGCGGTGAGCAAAGCGGACACGTCATTTTCCTTGATTATGCTACCACAGGCGACGGAGAACTTTCAGGCGTTCAGCTTCTTGAAACTGTTGTTAAGTCAGGTAAAAAGCTTTCCGAGCTTGCTCAAATTATGAAAGTTTATCCCCAGGTGCTGATAAACGTTAAAGTTACCCCTGAGGGTAAGCAGAAATACAATAACGACGAATATATTATATCTGCCGTTCAGCAGGCAGAAATGGAGCTTTCGGGCGACGGAAGAGTGCTTGTGCGTGTCAGCGGCACGGAACCTCTTGTTCGTGTAATGCTTGAGGGCGCTGATATTGAACAGATTACAAAACTCGGTAACTATATTGCCGACGTAGTTAAAGAAAGATTATCATAATGAGATTTACATCAGATTGGAAAGATTACGAGCTTATCGACTGTTCATCCGGCGAAAAGCTTGAGAGGTGGACTGACCAAATTCTTGTTCGTCCCGACACGCAGGTTATCTGGAAAAGTGAAAAAACAAATAAACTTTGGTATTCTCCCGACGCCAGATACATCCGCTCTAATACGGGCGGCGGAAAGTGGCAGGTTTTTAAACATATTCCTGACGCTTGGCAGGTAACTTACAAAGACCTAACCTTTAACATAAAGACTATGGGCTTTAAGCATACAGGTCTTTTTCCCGAACAGGCGGTAAACTGGGATTATACAAGAAAACTTATCCGTGAAAGCGGCAGAAAAGACGTTAAAGTTCTTAACCTCTTTGCCTATACAGGCGGCGCTACTGTTGCCTGTCTTAAGGAGGGGGCGCAGGTTGTCCACGTTGACGCTTCAAAGGGTATGGTTCAGTGGGCAAAGGAAAACGCCAAGTCGTCAGGCGTTGAAGATAAAAAAGTACGCTGGATTGTGGACGACTGTATAAAATTTGTCCAAAGGGAAATCAGACGTGGCAATAAGTACGATATTGTAATTCTTGACCCTCCAAGCTACGGCAGAGGCCCTAAAGGCGAAATATGGCATCTTGAAGACAGTATTTATGATTTTATGAAACTTGTTTTGCAGGTTTTAAACGATGAGCCTATTATGGTTTTGCTTAATTCCTACACAACGGGACTTTCAGCGTCTGTTATGAAATATATACTTGACGACGTTATTACAAAAGAAAAAGGCGGTAAGGCAGAGGCGGACGAAATAGGATTGCCTGTTACTTCAAATAATCAGGTGCTTCCCTGCGGCTCTTCTGCAATATGGACCAAATGAATATAATCGAGTTTAAAAACGTCAGCTTTTCTTATGAGGCACAGCAGGATATTGAGGAAAGCAAAACCGAACAGCAAGATAAGGTTGACGTAATTGAAAATCTAAATTTGAATATAGAAAAAGGCTCCTTTGTGGCGGTGCTGGGTCATAACGGTTCCGGTAAATCAACTCTTGCAAAGCTTACTAACGGCATTTTATTTGCTACAAAGGGCGAGGTGCTTGTGGATAATCAGCCTGTTAAGGATGACGATACAGTTTTTGATATTCGCAAAAAAGTGGGAATGGTGTTTCAAAATCCCGACAATCAAATTGTTTCTTCAATAGTTGAGGAAGATGTGGCTTTCGGCGTTGAAAATCTCGGTGTTGCTCCCGATGAGTGCCGAAGACGTGTTGACGAGGCGTTAAAAACAGTGGGAATGTACGACTACCGTATTAAATCACCCAGCAAGCTTTCGGGCGGTCAGAAACAGCGTGTTGCAATAGCAGGCATTATCGCAATGCGCCCTGACTGTATTGTTCTTGATGAGCCTACTGCAATGCTGGACCCCAGCGGTCGCAGGGAAGTGCTTGAAACAGTTAAAAGACTAAATCGAGAAGAGGGAATTACAATAGTCCTTATCACTCACTATATGGACGAGGCAGTTCAGGCGGATAGGGTAGTGGTTATGGACGACGGCAAAGTTACTATTGACGATACACCTGATAAAGTCTTTTCACAGGTTGATAAAATCAAAAGTCTCGGTCTTGATGTTCCACAGTCAACAGAACTTGTATATAGACTTGGAATAGAAAGCGAAAAAACAATTTTAAACGCAGATGACTGCGTAAAACTATTAAAAACAAAGCTGGAGGTAAAATAATGGCGTTTCTCGTCTGTGATAAACTTGAATATCTTTACAGTGTGGGCACGCCTTTTGAAACCTCTGCTATAAGTGATATAAGTATGCAGGTGGAGCAGGGTGAACTTATAGGAATTATAGGCCATACCGGCTCCGGAAAATCCACCTTAATTCAGCATCTCAACGGACTCTTGGAGCCAAGCTCCGGCAAAGTGTTCGTAGACGGCAATGATATTTGGGCAAAAGAGAACAGGAAAAGCATAAGACAGGTAAGATTTCTTATTGGGCTTTGCTTTCAGTATCCCGAATATCAGATTTTTGAAGATACTGTATTTAAGGAGATTGCTTTCGGTCCAAAGCAGATGGGCTTGGGCGAGGAAGAAATCAAAAACAGAGTTTATGAAAGTATGGACTTTGTGGGAATTTCAAGAGAACTTGAGGAGAAGTCTCCGTTCGACCTTTCTGGCGGTCAAAAAAGACGAGTTGCCATTGCGTCTATTATTGCAATGCAGCCGAAGGTGCTGATTCTTGATGAGCCTTGCGCCGGTCTTGACCCCAGGGGAAGAGACGTTGTTCTCAATCTTATTAAAGATTACCAGCAAAAAATGGGCAATACCGTAATTCTTGTTTCTCACTCTATGGAGGACGTGGCTAAAATCTGTAATAGAGTAGTTGTGATGAATAAGGGAAAAATTGCTTTTAACGGTACTGTGGAAGAGGTTTATTCTCACGGCGATGAACTCAAAGAAATGGGACTTAACGTTCCTGAAATAACAGAAATATTTTTAAAACTCAAGGCACAGGGAGTAGATTGCAACACTAATATTTTTACAGTTGAGCAGGGCGTAAGAGAATATCAGCGTCTTGTGAAGGGGGGAGCTGCTTTATGATTAGCGATATAACCATAGGTCAGTATTTCCCGGGCAATTCTGTTATTCATAAGATGGATCCCAGAATGAAAATCGTTTTAACTATGTTTCTTATAGTTTTGATTTTCCTTTGTAAAAATGTTGTATCCCTTTTTCTTGTGGTACTTTGTACTTTTATGCTTGTGCTTGTTTCAAAAATAAGACTTAAAACAGTTTTAAAAAGCATTAAACCGCTTACCGTAATTATTATAATTACTTCGCTTCTCAACCTCTTTTACGGTACGGGCGAGCCTCTTGTGGAGTTTTGGCGTCTCAAAATTACTTTAAACGGTATTGAAACTGCTGTGTTTATGGCAGTAAGAATTATCACCCTTGTGGTTATAAGCTCTCTTTTGACTTATACCACCTCTCCGACGGAACTTACCGATTCTATTGAAAGACTTTTAAAACCCCTTAAATATCTTAAAGTTGACGTTCATTCAATAGCAATGACAATGACAATCGCTTTAAGATTTATACCTACGTTAATAGAGGAAATTCAAAAGATAATGGCGGCGCAGAAATCAAGAGGCGCCGATATGGAAAGCGGAGGACTTATACACAGAGCAAAGGCGCTTATTCCTGTGCTTATTCCTCTTTTTGTTTCGGCGTTCAGACGCGCTAACGAGCTTGCCTATGCAATGGAGTGCAGATGTTACCGCGGCGGCGACGGAAGAACTAAAATGAAAGTTATGAAAATGACTGCAAGGGATTATATCGCTTTTGTTATTGTGGCAGTTTTCTTTGCAGTGATAATAATTCTTAATCGTGTACTTGTGAATATTATATGAGAAATTTACTTCTTACAATAAAATATGACGGCAGCAATTACCACGGCTGGCAGGTGCAGAATAATGCTCTGACAGTTCAGGAGGTGCTTCAAAACGCCGTCGAAAAAGTGTTTTTAAAACGTCTTGACGTTGTGGGATGCAGCAGGACAGACGCAGGGGTGCACGCTAATATGTACTGCGTCAGCTTTAAAACAGAAATGAATATTTCAAATGACGGCGTGGTGCTTGCCTTGAATTCCCATCTTCCAAAGGATATTGCCGTAACAGAATGTAAAGAGGTCAGTTTGGATTTTCACCCCAGATATGACTGTGTAACAAAAGAGTATATTTACAAAATTTATAACGGTAAAATCAGAGACCCGTTTTACGCCGATTATGCTTTTCACTACAAATATCCTATCGATGCCGAATATCTTGATAAGGAGGCAAAATCCTTTATCGGTACATACGATTACTGCGGATTTTGCTCTGCAAAAAGCGATGTTGAGGATACGGTCAGAACAGTCAAATCGTTTGACGTATGGCGTGACGGTGATATGGTGTACTTTAAAGTTGAAGCAGACGGCTTTCTCTATAATATGGTCAGAATTATGGTGGGTACTTTGCTTTTCAGTGCCCAAGGTAAAATCAAACAGGGCGAAATAAAAAACATCATTTTGTCAAAAGACAGAAAAAGAGCAGGCAAAACAGCTCCCCCGCAGGGACTGTATTTGAATAAAATTAATTATCAGCAGGTGCAAAATGGCGGATATACAGCGTGAATTTGAGCGACAGGAAAAAAGGGCTCAAAAAGAAAGAAGAAAAAAAATAATCATCTGGGTAATAATTGCTGTTGTTATTGTAGTTCTTGCCGTGATGAAAATAAGTGAAATAAATATAAATTCTGTAATCAGCCGTTTTGTTGACAGCGACGGCAGTATTGAAATCAGCGAGAATTACTATCCCTACACCCTTGACGCTTCCCAAAATGTTAAAATGGTAAATGTGAATAACAAGCTGGGTGTATTAACTCCTAACAGCTTTAGTATTATTAACAGCCAAAATGCCGAAACAGAGTACGGTTTCCAGCACGGTTATTCAAACCCTGTGCTTGAAACGGCAGGTATATATTCTCTTGTTTATAATCAGGGCGGCGATTTTTACAGGCTCGATACGATAAGTTCATCTGTTTACGAGGAGGATATTGACAGTTCGATTTTGTGTGCTAATGTTTCCAAGGACGGAGACGTTGCTGTTGCCACTACGTCAAAAGATGCTTTGTGTCAGGTTGTGGTTTACAGTAAAACGCTTAAAGAATTGTTTAATGTCAATACAAGCGAAGGTTATATTGTTTCGATTGCCTTGAGCGATAACGGAAAAAAAGTCGCTTTTGCCACAGTTTCAGGTGAAAATGCCAATATTGTTACAAAAGTCAGCGTATACAATGTTTCCAACGGCGCAAAGGAATATGAAACCGTAATCCTTCCAAGCGGCTCTCTTATTGATTTAAGTTTTTGCGGCAATAATATCTATACTGTGGGAGACAGTTATGCCGGCATCATTAACAAATCGGGAAAATATGAAAACATTTTCGATGACGACAGTACAATAAGCACCAGAAGTTTTTGCTACAGCCCGTCGGGTGATTTGATTATCGCCTACAACAGCTTCAGTAATTCAACGGATAATAAGGTTGCTTACGTTAAGAAAAATGCAAGTATAAAAACAGAAATCAGTATTGACAGTAATGTAAAATCCGTAACGGCGTCCTCAAGCCTCATCAGCGTTCTTACCAACAGCGAAGTAATAAGTTACAGTATTTCAAGCGGTGAGGAAAAAGGCAAATTTACGGTGGATGATTCAGTTAACAGTATCTGCCGAATGGGCAGTGAAGTATTTTTAAACAAACAGTCTGTAATTGACAGAGGTGAAGCTGACAATGATTAGTTACATAGATATTGCCTTTGTGGTCATTGCAGTTATTATGACCATTGTAGGAGCAAAGCGGGGACTGGTTGTTTCCCTTATAGGAATGTTAAGGTTTATTTTTATAGTTCCCGTTTCTTATTTCTTAACAGACTATTTAATGCCTTATGTGCCGAAAGATTTATTAAATGAAATTCCACAGCAGGCAAGGGGAGTGGCGCTGTTCTTTGTAGTGTTTATTGCCCTTATTGTTCTTACCGGAATTTTAATGTTTTCCTTGAAGAAGTTACAGGATAAAAAAGGAATGCCCCTTCGTCACACAAATGCTTTTTTGGGCGGTGTGTTCGGTTTTGTTAAGGCTCTTGTTCTCATTTCGGTTTTGTCTTTGGGTTCGGCGCTTGTTATAGACTTTATTCCAAAAGATAATCAGGTTTATGAGATATTAAGCGGCAGTTATATTGTTGAATATATAAGTAATCTTAATTTAGATGAATTGAAGGCAGTTGCCTTACAGGAGGTAAGCTTATGAGCGAATTTAAAAATAATGTAAAAGATCTTTTTAACGGCTGGAATACAATACCTAACTGGCTGTCTTTTATCAGAATAGCACTCATTCCCGTATTTATGGTGCTGTTTCTTAAAGATCACGTGCTTGTTGCAGTAATAGTTATGGCAGTTGCGGCAATTACCGATTTGTTTGACGGTAAAATAGCACGTAAGTTTAATCAGGTTTCAAATCTTGGTAAGATACTTGACCCTATTGCCGATAAGCTTTCTCAAATGGCAATCGTGATTGTTCTTATCGTTACATATTGGGACAACGCAATAAAATATCTCTTTATGTTTTTTATTGTAAAAGAGGTAATAATGATAATCGGCGGAGTTATTCTTCTTGCACAGGGTATGCGTCCCACAGCAGCGGAAATGTGGGGAAAAGTTGCAACAAACGTGTTTTATTTCGGTATGATTTTTATACTTGCCCTTGGCGAAAACGGTGCTTTGTGCGATATTCTTAATTTTACACTTCCAAGCATTGTAACTTGGATAATCGTTGTTGTATCTGCAATATGTACTCTTATTTCTCTTTTGGGCTACGCTCCCGGATTTATCCGTCAGATTAAAGAGAAAAAGGCTAAAAACAAATAAATTAACATCTGTTATTACAAAACATTCACACGAGGTGATTTAATGAAAAAACAAATGTGTTCACGCTGCGGCGAAAGACCTGCGGTTGTGTTTATTCAAAAAATGGAAGGGGATAATGTTGTTCCCGAGGGACTTTGCATTAAATGTGCAAGGGAGCTTAATATCGGTTCTATTAATCAGATGATTGATAAAATGGGAATATCTGACGAAGAACTTGAAATGGCTTCGGAGCAGATGTCCAATTTTATGGAGAATATGGGGGATTTCGATTTCGGCAGTCTGGGTGAGATGTTTAATCCCGACAATATGGACGGAGCGCAGACTATGCCTTTTGCTGATTTGTTCGGCGGCGCTCTTGCACCGCAGGACAATGAAAACGGCGATGATAATTCAAAAGGTGCAAAAAGCAAAACAAAGAGAGGCAAAAAGGGCAAGGATGACGCAAGAAAGTTCCTTAATACCTATTGCAACAATCTTACCGACAGAGCTAAAAAAGGCGAAATTGACAATATTATCGGACGAGAGAGTGAAATTTCCCGCGCTATCCAAATTCTTTGCAGAAGAACAAAAAACAACCCTTGCCTTATAGGCGAGCCGGGTGTGGGTAAAACGGCTATTGCAGAGGGTCTTGCTATTCGTATTGCCAAAGGACAGGTGCCTGCAAGACTTGCCGATAAAGAAATCTATCTTCTTGACCTTACCGCTCTTGTTGCAGGAACGCAGTTCAGAGGTCAGTTTGAGGGCAGGATTAAAGGCCTTGTGGACGAGGTAAAGCAGGAGGGTAATATTATCCTCTTTATTGACGAGGTTCACAACCTTGTGGGAACAGGAGATTCCGAGGGTACAATGAACGCCGCCAATATTCTCAAGCCTGCTCTTTCACGAGGCGAGATACAGGTTATCGGCGCTACTACTTTTAATGAATACAGAAAATATATTGAAAAGGACGCAGCTCTTGAAAGACGTTTTCAGCCAATTAAAATAGAAGAGCCTTCTATTGACGATGCTTATAAAATGCTTTTGGGCATTAAGGGTTATTACGAGGATTACCACAAGGTAAGAATATCCGACAGTCTTGTGTATAAAGCAGTAACTATGTCGGAAAGATTTGTTACCGACCGTTATCTTCCCGATAAGGCAATAGATCTGCTTGACGAAAGCTGTACCTGCGCTAATTTGAGAAATCCTGCTATCAGCAAGTACCAAATGGCGCTGGACAGAAAAAATATGCTCAGTGAAAATATTGAAAGACTATCATCACCAGAAGAAAACGACACTATTGACTACGAACTTATAACAAAGCTTAAAAGCGAAATATTCCAAATAGACAGCACTTTAAGCGAGTTAGAGGAAAAAGCAAAGGACAATCAAGTCCTTGAAGCTGATTTGGCAAAAGTAATTTCTTTGTGGACAGGAATACCTGCGTCTAAAATTGAGCAAAATGATATAAAGAAACTTGCATCCCTTGAATCAGAACTTAAAGCTCATATTATCGGTCAGGATGATGCTATTGAAAAAGTTTCCAATGCAGTACGCAGGGGCAGGGTGCAGATAAGCCCTAAAAAGAGACCCCAGTCGTTTATTTTTGTAGGTCCTACCGGCGTGGGAAAAACAGAGCTTGTTAAAAGACTTGCCGACTGTCTGTTTGACAGTCCCGATAACCTTATAAGACTCGATATGTCTGAATTTATGGAAAAATTCAGCGTTTCACGTATTATAGGTTCTCCTCCGGGATATGTAGGCTATGACGACGCTGGTCAGCTTACGGAGAAAGTAAGAAGAAAGCCTTACAGTGTAATTCTTTTTGACGAAATCGAAAAGGCTCATAAGGACGTCCTAAATATCCTTCTTCAAATTCTTGACGAAGGCAGAATTACCGACGCTCAAGGAAGAACAGTTAATTTTGAAAATACAGTTATCATTATGACTTCAAATGCAGGCTCGACCGATATGGGCTCATTAGGCTTTAATAAGTCGGAGGGAGACATTAATGTTGAAGTTACCATGAAAGCTCTTGAAAGATTTTTGAGACCTGAATTTTTAGGCAGAGTTGATGAAATTGTTGTATTCAATCAGCTTACTCACGATAATTTCGAAAGTATTGCAAAACTTATGCTCGACGAGTTGGTTGAAAGTCTTAAAGATAAGGCGATTACTCTTGAATATGACGACAGCGTTCCTGTATTTCTTGCTAAAGAGGCGTTCGGTTCAAAGAAAAATGCAAGAGGATTAAGAGATGCAGTTCGCCGTCAGGTTGAAGAACAGCTGGCAAATAAGATAGTATTCAGCGGCGATACGGTAATTGAAAAATTCACTTTATCCGCAAATGGAGAAAAAATTGAAATTAAAATAAATTAATTTGAAAAAAAGACTTGACACTTTGGCGGTCATTAGGTATAATAATGACCGTCGCAATGCGGGTGTAGTTCAATGGTAGAATCCCAGCCTTCCAAGCTGGTTGTGTGGGTTCGATTCCCATCACCCGCTCCATTTTTTGCGCTGATAGCTCAGCTGGATAGAGCAACTGCCTTCTAAGCAGTAGGTCGGGGGTTCGAGTCCCTCTCAGCGCGCCAGTAATTTTGCGGTAACAGCACTTTGGTGCTTTTACATATATGGTGGGATTAGTTCAGTTGGTTAGAGCGCCAGTTTGTGGCACTGGAGGTCATCGGTTCGAATCCGATATCCCACCCCACTTATATTACTTATCCCAAAATATTGGGGTGTAGCCAAGCGGTAAGGCAACGGACTTTGACTCCGTCATGCGTGGGTTCGAATCCCGCCTCCCCAGCCAACACCCTGATAACAGGGTGTATATACGGTTCATTAGCTCAGATGGCAGAGCACTTGACTTTTAATCAAGGTGTCCGGGGTTCGACTCCCCGATGAGCCACCAAAGCAGAGCAGTTCTTACTGCTCTGCTTTTTTGTTTATACGATGATAAGCATATATAAAAAACGCACTTGCTTAAAACAAGTGCGTTTTTGTTGTTTATTTTATTCGTTTTTGCTTAACTCTCTTCCCATAAGTACGCCCATAACGCTTGCCATCATCAGTCCTCTTGTCCATCCCGAGCTGTCTCCGAGACAATGAAGCCCTTTAATATTAGTATTAAGGTTTTTATCCATTCTAACCTTGTTGCTGTAAAATTTAAGCTCGGGGCCGTATAAGAGAGTTTCCGTTGATGCAAATCCGGGTACAACAACATCAAGCATTTTTATAAATTCAATAATGTTTGTCATAGCTCTGTAGGGCATTGCGGCAGTAATATCTCCTGCAACAGCGTCCTTTAATGTGGGTTTGAGGTTGCTTTTTGCAAGCTCGTGCTGCCAAGTTCTCTTTCCGTCAAGAATATCGCCGAAACGCTGAACAAGTATTTTGCCTGCACCCAGCATATTTGTAAGCTCTCCAACCTTCTGTGCATATTCAATAGGCTGGTTGAAAGGGTCGTTAAAGTTATGACTTACAAGAATTGCAAGGTTTGTATTTTCGCTCTTCTTGTCCTTAAAACTGTGGCCGTTTACAACTGCGAGATCGTTGTCATAATTTTCCTGCGCTACAAAGCCTCCGGGATTTTGACAGAAAGTGCGCACCTTGTTTTTCCACGGCTTCGGGTAACCGATAAGTTTTGACTCATACAGAGTTTCATTTACCTTTTCCATAATTTCGTTTCTGCATTCAACACGAACGCCGATGTCAACAGTGCCGGGTTTGTGGGAAATATTGTGCTCTTCGCAAAGCTTTTCAAGCCAGTCAGCGCCTCTTCTTCCTGTTGCAATAACTATTTCGTCGGCGTCAATTCTTCTTTCGGCTCCGTTATCGTCAATAATAACGCCCTTGCACTGTGCGTCTTCAATTACGATGTTTTTACACTCTGTTGAAAACATCATTTCTACACCGTTTTCGGCAAGATAATTTTGTATTCTGAAATAAAGTTCCTGAGCCTTTTCTGTTCCTAAATGACGGATAGGACAGTCAACAAGTTTTAAACCTGCTTTAATGGCATTTTTACGAATTTCTTTTATTGCGTCGCCGGTATAAATTCCTTCAATTTTAGTATCAGCGCCGAATTCAAGATAAATTTTATCGGTATAATCAATCAAATCTTGAGCAAATTCAAAGCCGATAAGCTCCGGCAAATCTCCGCCCACTTCGTAACTTAAACTTAATTTACCGTCAGAAAATGCACCTGCACCTGAAAATCCTGTGGTGATTGCACAGCTTGGTTTGCAGTTTACGCAGTAACCTACCTCGCTTTTGGGGCAGTGTCTCTTTTCAACCGGCTTTCCTTTTTCAATCAAAAGCATTTTCTTATTTGATTTGTTTCTGATAAGCTCAAGTGCGGTGAAAATACCGGCAGGGCCGGAGCCGACGATAATCAAATCGTATTTCATCGTAGTTCTCCTTAAAATTACATAAAAAAATAGCCGAACAGCAATAGTCCGACACAATACTCACATCTATTGCATACTATATTAACATAATTTTGAGATTTTGTCAAATGGCTTTAACTCCATTAATGTTGCATAAGTCATACCTTTCTGTTATAATTATTTTAACTATAATACGGCGGGTTATGTAATGGACAATTATCAATCAATTAAAGAAATTCTTGAAACAACAGGAAAATACACGGGACTTACATCAGGCACGTCAATGGAGCCGCTTATCCATCACCAAAGGGATAATATTATCGTTGTTAAAAACAAAGGCAGGTTAAAAAAATACGACGTTCCTGTGTATGTAACTAAAACGGGTAAATATGTTATGCACAGAGTAGTGGAGGTTTGCGATGACCATTATGTTATCGTGGGTGACAATCTCCTAACCAAAGAGTACGTTACTGACGATATGATCTGCGGTGTGCTTGTGGGTTTCTATAAGAACGGAAAGCGATATATTGATTGCCAAAACTCCCGCGCATATAAGCTTTATTCGCGTATATGGGTTGCACTGCTGCCTGTCAGACCTTTTTTGCTGCTGTTTCCAAGAGGCAAACATTGGATTTTGCGTCATATTTTTAAAAGAGGTATTTAGTTAATGAAAAATAATCGGAGTATCAAAAAATCTGATTTGTATGTAATTAAGTGGCTGACTGCCATTTGTAAAAAGCAAATCCCTATGATTGCTTTTATCGTGTTTGTAAACGTAGTTCACGGCGTTACATCGGTAGCGTTTGCGAATTTTTCCAAAAGGGTAATTGACGGCGCCACAGAATATAAAAGTCTTGACTACGTAATCAAATTTGCATTTGCACTTTTGGGCGTTGTTCTTCTTCAGATGGTTTTGTCCCTTTTAAGAACCGGACTTGCAGACCGCTGTAAAGGCAGAATAGACATTTTGCTGAAAAGGCATTTGCTGGACGTTATTATAGAGAAAGATTATACAAGCGTTTCAAAATATCACAGCGGCGATTTGCAAAACAGACTGTTTAACGACATAAATATTGTCAGCGATTCGTTTACAAAAATTGTTCCTAGTGCAGTATTTTTTGTTACCAAGCTTTTAAGCTCGCTGATTTACCTTATAATTATTGATAGAATTTTTGCTTTGGTGTTCGTGGTAGGCGGAATTATTGTTTTTATCGTTACCCGTTCATTTAGAAAAACACTTAAAAGACTTCATAAAAAAGTGCAGGAAACTGAGGGCAAAACACGTTCATTTATTCAGGAGTTTGTCACGAATTTGCTTGCCGTTAAGGCTTTTTCAGTAGAGGAGAAAATGCAAAAGCATACGGACGAGCTCCAAGAGGAAAATTTTAAAGCGTTTATGAAACGCCGCAATTTTTCTATTTTTGCTAATACAGGTTTAGGCACCGTATTTAATGTGGGCAGTGTGTTTGCTATAGCATTCGGCGCTTACCGAATACTTATCGGCGCAATGACATACGGTACAGTTACTGCGATGATACAGCTTGTTAATCAGGTGCAGTCGCCTTTTGTATCTTTATCGGGAATAGTTCCTCAGTATTTTTCTGGTATAGCTTCTGCGGAGAGGCTGATGGAAATTGAAACGCTTCCCGATGAAGCAGATATAAATAAACAAAGCTTTGACAAAGACGAGCTTTATGAAAGCCTAAAATCAATCACGTTTGACAATATCAGCTTTAAATATGACAGAGATATAATTCTTAACTCAACGTCTTATACCGTAAATAAGGGCGATTTTGTGGCCATTATCGGTATTTCAGGAATAGGAAAAAGTACGCTTTTGAAATTACTCCTCGGTATGTTTAGAGTACAGGAGGGCGAAATCCTGCTTAATACTTCTAACGGCAGCATCAGCGTTGACAAAAATACAAGAAAACTTTTTGCCTATGTTCCTCAAGGCAATATGATTTTGTCAGGCACTATAAGAGATAATCTTACATTCATTAATGAAAACGCAACAAACGAGGAAATTCAGCAAGCGATTGAAATAAGCTGTGCAAAGCAGTTTATCGACGAACTGCCAGACGGACTTGATACCGTGATAGGTGAAAAGGGTTTGGGGCTTTCAGAGGGACAGATTCAGCGCTTGGCAATAGCAAGAAGTATTTTGTCAAAGTCGCCTGTTCTTTTGCTTGACGAGGCAACTTCCGCACTTGATGAAAAGACGGAAAAGCAGTTTCTTACAAATCTCAAGGCAATGAAAAATGTTACTTGTATAATTGTTACTCACAAAAAAAGCGCTCTTGATATATGTAATAAAACAATTCAGATTATTGACGGAAAAATAATAGAGAGGGATTTTAATGCTTTCGACAAAATATTGTAAAAAAACAGACAGGGATAATCCTTTGCCGGAATATCCTCGTCCTCAGTTTGTTAGGGACAGCTATTTTTCTTTAAACGGTAAGTGGCGGTTTGAAATAAGCAAAAGTGAAAAAATACCCGCAAAGATTATGGGCGATATTGTTGTTCCGTTTTCACCTGAAACCGAGCTTTCTGGCGTTTGCCGCAAAATTATGCCTGATGAATTTATGTATTATAAAAAATCTTTTGTATTGCCTCACGGCTTCAATAAGGGCAGAGTCTTTATAAATTTCGGAGCTGTTGACCAGATTGCAGATGTATATTTAAACGAAAAATTTGTGGGCAGTCATACCGGCGGCTACACTGCGTTTAAGTTTGAAATTACCGATTATTTAAACGGCGAAGACAAGTTAAACTCTCTTATTGTAAGAGTTCGTGATTACAGCGATACAAAATTTTATTCAAGAGGAAAGCAGAAACTTAAATCCGGCGGCATATGGTATACGGCACAAAGCGGGATTTGGCAGTCTGTGTGGCTTGAGTCCACTCCCGTCAAATATCTTGAAAGGGTAAAGATTACACCAGATTTTGACCGAGCTTGCGTTAATTTTGAATATTTCGGAAGTGACGGCGTTGATGAAAATGTTGAGGTCAGCGTCTATGACGGTGACAAACTTATTGCCAAAACCAAAGAACATACGGTATATCTTGACTGCTTCAAACAGTGGAGCCCCGAAACGCCTTTTCTTTATAACGTGGAATTTAATGCGTTTGGCGAAACTATAAAATCATATTTCGGTATGCGTAAATTTTCCGTAGGTAAGGACGACAAAGGCGTGTGGCGTCTTTTCTTAAATGACAAGCCGTATTTTCATAACGGCCTTCTTGACCAAGGTTATTATCCTGACGGACTGTTAACCCCGCCTTCAAATCAGGCAATGGAACAGGATATACTTTTTGCAAAATCAGCAGGATTTAATATGCTTCGCAAGCATATTAAAATCGAGCCGCTTTTGTGGTATCATTACTGCGATGTTCACGGCATAATCGTGTGGCAGGATATGGTAAACGGGGGAGAAAAATACGGACTTGAAACCTCTGTAATTCCCTTTGTAGGTATTAAGCTTGACGATACTAATTATAAAAACTTTAACAGGGAAAATGAGGAGGGAAGAAGCCTTTATTATCAAGAGCTGGAGGAAACAGTAAACCATCTCTATAACTGCCCCTGTATTGCCGTTTGGGTGCCTTTTAACGAGGGATGGGGTCAGTTTGACAGCCAAAAGGTTTACAGAAAATTACAGCTTATGGATTTCAGCCGTATTATTGATACCACGTCGGGCTGGCACGATATGGGCAGTACGGACGTTATTTCAAAGCACATTTACTTTACTCCAATTAAGGTAAAAAGCGGCGATAAACCTTACGTCCTTTCGGAGTTCGGCGGTTTAGGACTCAGAATTAAAGAACATACTTACAGCGACAAAATGTTCGGATATAAGATTTTCAAGTCAAAAGAAACCTTGACAAAGGCTTATGAGAAGCTTTATAAAAACGTGATTATTCCGCAAATTAAAGACGGATTATCGGCGACTGTTTATACACAGCTTACCGATGTTGAGGAAGAGCTTAACGGGCTTATGACTTACGACCGTGAGGTTGTAAAAATAGATATTGATAAACTGAAAAAAATAAATGAAAGGCTTAGATTGTAATATGAAAGCAACAATAAAAACTAATAAAGGCAATATGACATTTGAGCTTAACAGCGACGCAGCGCCGAAAGCGGTGGAAAACTTTGCAACCCACGCTAAAAACGGCTACTACGACGGTCTTATTTTTCACAGAGTTATAAAGGATTTTATGATTCAGGGCGGCGACCCTACGGGAACAGGGTGCGGCGGCGAGTCAATCTGGGGAAAATCCTTTGAAGATGAATTTTCTCTTGATGCCCGCAACTATTACGGCGCTTTGTCAATGGCTAACAGCGGTCCTAATACAAACGGCTCCCAGTTCTTTATCGTTCAGGCAAAAAGCGTACCCGACAGTCTTTTGTCACAAATGGAGGATTTGAAAGAAAACGGATTTCCTCAAAAGGTTATAGATACCTATAAGGAAAAGGGCGGAACTCCGTGGCTCGATTTTCACCATACCGTTTTCGGAATGCTTACCGACGGTGAAGATGTCCTTGAGGATATTGCCTCAACTAAAACAGGTATGGCTGACAAGCCTGTTTATGACGTAGTTATAGAAACAATTGAAATAGAAGATTAAATGTGACAAAATAAACCCCTCTTGCAAGTTATAATATATCTTGCAGGAGGGGTTTTCTTGGTTATATATGTAGACGTTCTTTTTGTTTTAAATTTTTTTCTTACATATCTTCTTTTGCTTCTTACAAAACTTTTTAACAGGAAATCACCTAAAACCCTGCGCCTTATTACAGCGTCTGCGTTGGGCGGCGTTTATTCTCTTGTTATTCTTGCGCCGAAACTTCATTTTTTAATTACTTTTTTCGGCAAAATTTTTGTGTCCGTATTGATTGTGCTTATTGCTTTTGGATTTGTAAGCGCAGGACGTTTTATTAAAAATTTAGCCGTTTTCTATTTTTCCAATATGCTGCTTTTAGGTGTGGTAATAGCACTGTGGCTCATTTTTAAACCAAACGGCATTGCCGTAAAAAACAATATATTCTATTTTGATATTCCCGCCGCAGCACTTTTGGGCGCAGGTCTTGCCGCCTATATCACAGCGCTGGTAATAGTAAAAATACATAATTCCTCTTTAAGCAAAAATGAAATCTATTCACTTACGGTTTACTGCGGCGGCGACTCTGTTCATCTTTACGCTTTTGCCGACAGCGGCAACAAGCTTCGCGAGCCTTTTTCAAACTATCCCGTAATCATTGCAGACAAGGATAAACTGCCATTTGAAACAAACAGAATTATTCCTTTCAGTACAGTAGGAGGTGAGGGAACTCTTCAGGCGTTTAAGCCTGACAGAATTACAGTTGCCTTTGGCAAGAATAAAATAACTACCGATAAAATTTATATTGCCAAATCGGACGTGAAATCAAAGGAATATTCAGCAATACTTAATCCCGAAATATTAAAACTTTGAGGTGAACTATGTTAAGAAAAATATTATCTCTGTTTTTAAGACTGTTTAAAAAGCAGAAATGCTATTACATAAACGGACCCGAAACTCTACCGCCGCCGCTGTCAAAGGAGCAGGAGGCAAAAATAATGGAGGAGATTAAAAACGGCAACGACGAAAACCGTGATTTGCTTATAACTCACAATCTGCGCCTTGTGGTGTATATCGCAAAAAAATTCGAGTCTAAAACCACTTCTACCGAGGACCTTGTTTCTATCGGAACAATAGGGCTTATGAAAGCGGTTAAAACTTTTAACCTTGATAAAAATATTAAGCTTGCCACCTATGCTTCAAGATGTATAGAAAACGAAATACTTATGCACCTTCGCAAAGTGAACAATATGAAAAGCGAAATGTCTTTCGATGAGCCTTTGTCGGTGGATTGGGACGGCAACGAGCTAACCCTGCGGGATGTTTTGGGTACAGATCCCGACGATGTTTTTGAACCTATTGAGTACACAGACGAAAAAAGACTGCTTTTAAAAGTTGTTGACTCTCTTCCCGAAAAGGAAAAAAGGCTGATGATAATGCGTTTCGGACTTAACGGCACCGTAAGTCACACACAAAAACAGCTTGCAGATGAGCTTGGCATTTCCCAGTCCTACATAAGCCGTCTTGAAAAAAGGATACTTGATAAAATAAAAAACGAAATGATAAAGCAAACAGCATAAAAGAAAAAGCCTATCTGCTGATAGGCTTTTTCTTATTCTTCGGCTGTTCTTCCCGTAAACAAAAGACTGATGCACCAAATGGCAGCAAGACCTACAAGGCTGTAAATAATTCTTGAAAGAACTGCGTCCTGACCTCCGAAAATCCAAGCTACCAAATCAAATTTGAACAAACCGATTAGACCCCAGTTAATGCCGCCGATAATATTTAAAATCAGCGCAACATTATTAATAATTTTCATTTTTATCACTCCAAATAATAAGGTCACAGTTAGTATTATACTATCTGTGACCCGTTATTCAGAAAATTAAATATTTGTTACGATAATTTCGCATTTTCCGTTGATTTCATATTTGCCGTAGTTTGCAGGAATATAAAAACTGTCGCCTTTTTTAAAATCAACGTCGTTTATTGTTCCTGCTCCGTCTACAACCAACACGTGATTAAAGCTTTTTTCGTCAGCCTCTAAAGTAACTTTGCCGTTTAATTCATAATGATTTACGGTGAATAAATCACATTTTGTAAGAAGCGTTTTTGTGTAATCATTAAATTTTTCAGGCTCGCCCATAGGCTTTATGTCGTATTTGGGAGGCTCTGTTTTGGATACGTCAACCGCCTTGTCGATATGAAGCTCTCTCGGCTTTCCGTCAGCCCCTAATCTTCCGTAGTCGTAAACTCTGTATGTGGTGTTGGAGTTTTGCTGTATTTCAGCTACTAACGTGCCTTTACCGATTGCATGAACGGTGCCTGCCTCAATAAACAATAAGTCGCCTTTTTTTACCTTAACGCTGTTAAGCACGTCAGTCAGAGTATTATTTTTGATAGCGTCAACAAATTCTTCGCTTGAAATTTTATTTTTAAAACCGTAAATAAGCTGTGCGTCGTCAGTTGCGTCAAGAACATACCATATTTCGGTTTTACCGAATTCACCCTCAACTCTCTGGGCATAATCGTTGTCGGGATGTACTTGTATTGAAAGATTGTCTTTTGCGTCAATCAGCTTTATAAGTACAGGGAAATAAGGAAAATCAAGACTTCTTGTGCCTACAACTTTTTCTTTCCCCTTTTCTTCAATAACCTCGTCAAGAGTTTTGCCTTTATATTCGCCGTTTTCAATAATGTTTTTACCGTCCTTATGGCAGGAAAGCATCCATCCTTCAGCCAGCTTGTCCAAATCGCTTTCAAAACCGAAATCGCTTTTCAGCCTTGTGCCGCCCCAAATATAGTCCTTAAAAACGGGTTTTAACTTTAAAATTTCCATATCAAAGTTCCTTTACAAATTAATTCTTATCCATAATAACAAATTTTTACTATACTTTCAATTAAAAATAGTGTAAAATATATTGAACACTTTTGGAGATTTTTTGTTATGAATGTTTTGGATGTTCAAAATTTAACACTTTCTTTCGGTGAGGAAACTTTGTTTTCCGATATTTCTTTTGATATTAAGGATACGGACAAAGCAGGGCTTGTTGGCGTAAACGGCGCAGGCAAAACCTCCCTCTTTAAAATAATAACAGGCGAGTATCTTGCCGACAGCGGCAACTGCTTTATATCAAAAAATGTCAGACTGGGTTATATGCAGCAGCATACCTGTAGCGAAAACAGAACAATATGGCAGGAACTCGTTTCTGTTTTTGACGACTTGATTGAAACGGAAAAAGAACTTGAGAAAATAAGATTACAGCTTGAAAACGATCATTCAAAAGAGCTGATTGAACGTCAGGATTTTCTTACAAATCAGTTTAGCTTAAACGGAGGACTTACTTATAAATCTCTTACACGATCGGCATTAATAGGTCTCGGATTTACTGAAAATGATTTTGACAAGCCCACGTCTAAACTTTCCGGCGGACAGCGTTCAAAGCTGATACTTGCAAAACTTCTTTTGTCAAAGGCTGATTTTCTGCTTCTTGACGAGCCCACAAACCATCTTGACATCAGCGCTATTCAGTGGCTTGAGGATTTTCTTAAAAACTTTAACGGTTCATTTCTTGTTATCAGTCACGACAGATATTTTCTTGACCGTGTAACAAACAAGACCATTGAGCTTGAAAATAAAAAAATACGCTCATATACAGGCAATTACTCCACATTTCTTGAAAAGAAAAGAGCAGAGCAGAAGGCTATTGAGGACAAGTATAATAACGATATAAAAGAGATTGAGCGTATTGAGGGGATTATTGCTCAGCAAAGGCAGTGGAACAGAGAGAAAAATATAAAAACTGCCGAAAGTAAGGAAAAACAGATTGAAAGGATAAAGGCACAGCTTGTTGTACCCGACAGCAAACTTGAAAAAATTCGTTTCGATTTTACCCCTAAATGTGTTTCGGGTGAAGACGTGTTACAGGTTGACGGATTAAAGAAAAGCTTTAACGGAAAAACCGTGTTTGAAAACGTGTCCTTTAATGTCAAAAGAGGTGAAAGAGTTTTTCTTTTAGGCGATAACGGATGCGGTAAAACCACACTCTTAAAAATTTTAATGGGTGACCTGTGCCGTGACGACGGCAGTTTTACTTTCGGCGCGTCGCTGATGACAGGTTATTTTGATCAGGTGCAGGAACATCTTGATTTAAGCAAAACCGTAATTGACGAGGTGTGGACGGCATTTCCTTTTATGACGGAAACAAGAGTACGAAACGCTCTTGCGGCATTTTTGTTTAAAGGAGAGGACGTATTTAAAAAGCTTGAGGTTTGTTCAGGCGGAGAGAGAGCAAGAGTGGCGCTTTTAAAGCTTATGCTTGGCGGATTTAACTTCCTTCTTCTTGACGAGCCTACAAACCACCTTGACGCTTATTCAAGAGAAGAGCTGGAAAATACTCTTCTTGATTATCAGGGCACAATGCTTATTGTTTCACACGACAGATATTTTATAAATAAGCTGGCAACAAGAATTGTGGAATTAACACCCGCAGGCTGTAATAATTTCCTTGGAAATTACGATGATTACGCTCAGCACAGATATGTTGCAAAAGAGGAAAAAGTCAGTCAGCAAAAGCCAAAGGAAAATTCATACAAGCTTAAAAAGGAACTGCAAAGCAGTTTGAGAAAATTAAACACAAAACTAAAAAAGCTCGAAGAAGATATAGAAAATACAGAAACAGAAATTGACGAAATTAATGATAAATTAAATCAAGCAGGATATGAGGAGTTAATGGAACTTACCGAAAGGCTTAATCACCTTACCCAGCACAGGGACGAGCTTTATATTCTGTGGGAGGAAACTTCAACAGAACTTGAAGAGGTCAGCTCACAGCTTGATTAGAAAGGATTTTATGAAAAAAGTTGTTGTCATAGGCGGCGGAGCAGCAGGACTTATGTGTGCAGGAAGATGCGCTCAAAGAGGCTTTGACGTAACCGTTGTTGAAAAAATGGACAGACCTGCAAGAAAACTGATGATAACAGGCAAGGGAAGATGTAATGTTACAAACGCCTCTTTTGAACTTGATGATTTAATTTCAAACGTGCCTACAAACCCTCGTTTTCTTTATTCTGCATTTTCAAACTTTATGCCTTATGATACAATGGCTTTTTTTGAAGAACAGGGCGTGCCGCTGAAAATTGAAAGGGGAAACAGAGTTTTTCCCGTCAGCGACAAAGCTGTTGATATTGTAGACGCCCTTGTGGGATATTGCAAAAATAACGGAGTAAAAATCATTCACGGCTGTGTTAAAGCTTTTGAAATGCAGGAAAACTTGATTAAATCAGTAGTTTTAGACGATAAATCAAAACTTGACTGCGATGTTGCGGTAGTTGCAACAGGTGGCAAAAGCTATTCAAAAACCGGCTCAACAGGGGACGGCTACACTCTTGCAAAGTCAGTAGGGCATACCGTAACGCCTATAAAACCCAGTCTTGTGCCTCTTGTTTGTCCCAACAATTTTATACCTAAACTTCAGGGACTTTCGCTAAAGAATATTTCTCTTACTCTTTTTGAAAACGGAAGGGAAATTTACAGCGATTTCGGCGAGATGCTTTTTACTCACTACGGCTTGTCGGGACCTGTTGTTCTCTCTGCTTCAAGCCATATAAGGAATATGGGCAAAGCGGATTACAGCGTGGTAATCGACCTTAAACCCGCCCTTGATTTTGACACTCTTGATAAAAGAATTCAGCGTGATTTTACTCAATTGTCAAATAAAGACTTTATTAATTCCTTAAATAAACTGTTGCCTAAAAAGTTAATTCCTGTTATAGTTTTACTTAGCGGTATTGAACCGTCAAAAAAAGTAAATCAGCTTACGAAAGAAGAAAGACACAGCCTTGTTAAGCTGATTAAGAATTTTAAGGTTGACGTTACGGGCTTCAGACCCGTTGAGGAGGCAATCGTAACCTCCGGCGGAGTTAATGTTAAGGAGATTGACCCGAAAACAATGAAATCGAAAATTGTTGATAACCTTTATTTTGCAGGAGAGGTTATTGACGTTGACGCTTATACAGGCGGATTTAATCTGCAAATTGCATTTTCAACGGCAGTTTTGCTTGCTGACAAGTTATAGAGGAGTTTTATTATGATTAATGTTGCTATTGACGGACCTGCAGGAGCAGGTAAGTCCACAATTGCAAAAACCGTGGCAAAAACCTTGGGTTTCATATATGTTGATACAGGCGCCCTTTACAGAACTATTGCGCTCAGCGCAGTGAGAAACGGCGTTATTGACAGCCGTGAAGATATTGTCAAAATGCTTGACAAAATAGACGTTAAGTTAGGTTTTGACGAAACAGGCGCACAGTGCGTTTATCTTAACGGTGAGGACGTTTCTTCTCTTATCCGTACCCCTGAAATTTCAATGGGGGCGTCAAAGGTTTCGTCAATTATGGAGGTACGCGATTACCTTCTTGAGCTTCAGCGCAGTATCGCAAGAGAAAATAATGTTATTATGGACGGCAGGGATATTGCAACAGTAGTTTTGCCCAACGCAAAGCCGAAAATCTTTTTGTTTGCAACTCCTGAATGCCGTGCTGAAAGAAGATATAAGGAGCTTGTTGAAAAAGGTGAAAATGTGACCTATGAAGACGTTTTAGCAGACGTAAATCAACGTGATTATCAGGATTCTCACAGAGAGATTGCACCTTTAAAGCCCAGCGAGGATTCCGTAATGGTGGATACGTCCGGCAATACTCTTGAGGAATCTATCGAAATTCTTACAAATATCATCAAGGAGAATATGCAGTGAGTAAATATAATTTTGAATTTGACTATTCACAGGTAAAACACTATAAACTTTATAATTTTGTAAAGGTAGTTTTCAGACCGCTTGTAAAAGCTCTCTTTAAAATGGAGTTTAAAGGGCTTGAAAATATACCGAAAGACAGAAGCAATTACATAGTCGCAATCAATCATACAAGCGCTTTTGACCCTATATTAGTTGCCTGCCCGAAGGAACTTCCGCCCCTGCATTTTATGGCAAAAATAGAGTTGTTTTCTAATCCCTTTTTAGCTTGGTTTATGACTCATATGTATGGTTTCCCCGTAAGAAGAGGAAAGGGCGATACATCTGCTATTGACTACGGCGAAAAGCTTATAAATGAGGGGCATATTATGGCTATTTGTCCTGAAGGCAGAAGAATTAAAGATAAAGACGGCGTTCCCCAGAGAGCAAAATCAGGCGTTGCAATAATCGCCAAGGCAACAGGTGCCGATATTCTTCCTGTAGCAATTTACTGCGACGGAAAAATTAAGGCGGGTAAAAAAGTCATCATTTCATACGGTAAAATGATTCCTAATGAAAGCCTTGGAATGAATAAAGACGACATAAGTACAACTGACATTAAGAATGCTGCAAATATGGTTATGGATAATATAGTTTCACTTTGGGAGGCTGAAAAGGAAATTGGTTAAATTAGCAAAAACAGCAGGTTTCTGTTTTGGCGTAGACAGAGCGGTAAATCTTGTTTATGAATTGGTAGAAAAGGGTGAAAAAGTCTGTACTTTAGGGCCTATCATTCATAACAGCCAGCTTGTTGCCGATTTAGAGAGCAAAGGCGTTAAAATTATCGACAATATAGAAGATTGCCCACAGGGGTATACAGTTGTAATAAGAACCCACGGCGTTGAAAAAAGCGTTATTGACACAGCAAACAGCTGTAATACAAAATATGTGGACGCTACCTGTCCCTTTGTTTCAAAAATTCACAGAATAGTATCTCAACAGGACGACGGCACCGTTACACTCATAGCCGGTGATGAAAATCACCCCGAGGTAAAGGGTATTCGATCCTACTGTATGGGCAAAAGCTTTGTTTTTAAAAACCAAGAGGAACTGGAAAAAATTCTTAAAGAAAATAATTTAAGTGAAGAAAAATCACTTATTTGTGTTTCCCAGACTACTTTTTCATTAAAAGAATGGAAAAAATGCGAGAAAATTCTAAAAAAACTATATACAAACTGCAGAATTTATAGTACAATATGTAATGCTACTGCTGATAGACAGGAGGAGGCAGCGCTTCTTTCAAAGGAGGCTGACGCCGTAATCGTCATCGGCGGAAGACATTCGTCGAATACCTGTAAGCTTAGGGACGTGTGCAAGGCGTCGGCAGATACGTTTCTTATTGAAACTGCTGACGAGCTAAAAAACATTGACCTCAGTCCTTATAAGGTAATCGGTGTTACAGCTGGGGCTTCGACACCCTCAGTTATTATCAAGGAGGTACTAAAAACCATGTCCGAAGAAATTATTGAAAAGGAAGTTGAAACAACTTCAGCCGTAGCTGAGCAAGTTGTGGAGACAGCAGATACTGCTGATAAGGCCAACAAGGCTGCTGTCAAAGCATCTGCTGATGGTGAGGCAACCTTCGAAGAAATGCTTGAAGAATCATTCAGAGAAGACGAAAACAGCAAGGTAGTAAGAGGTACTGTTGTAAACATTACACCAACAGAAGTGTTTGTTGATGTTGACGGCAGAAAGCAGACAGGCGTCATCGCTTTTGACGATCTTTCATCAGAGCCTATCGACAAGCCTGAAGATGCAGTTAGCATCGGCGACGTTCTTGACCTTGTAATTATGAAAACTGACGACAGCGAAGGCGTGCTCAAGCTTTCAAAGAAGCTTGTTGACCAGTTCAAAGGCTGGGAAGACATTGTAGCTGCTAAAGAGTCAGAGGAAGTTTTGGAAGGAAACGTCATTTCTGTGGTAAAGGGTGGCGTTATCGTTGTAGCCAAGGGTAGCCGTGTATTCGTTCCTGCATCTCTTACAGGTGTTCCTCGCGGTCAGGAGCTTGACGTGCTCAAGGGTACAACAGTTCGTTTTAAAGTAATCGACGTGAACAGTGCAAAGCGCCGTGCAGTCGGTTCAATCAAGGTAGTAGCTAACGAAGAGAAAAAAGCACAGCAGGAAGCTTTGTGGGCAACTCTTGAGGAGGGTCAGAAGCGTACAGGTGTTGTTAAGTCTCTCACAAGCTACGGCGCATTTGTTGACATCGGCGGTATGGACGGTATGATTCATATCAGTGAGCTTTCATGGAACAGAATTAAACACCCTTCAGAAATCGTAAACGTTGGCGATACTGTTGAGGTTACCATCAAAGCCCTCGATGAAGAAAATAAAAAGATTTCACTCGGCTTTAAGAAGATTGAGGACAACCCTTGGGAGATCCTTAAGAGAGATTATCCTGTAGGCTCAACCTGTAAAGCAAAGATTGTCAGCCTTGCTTCATTCGGCGCATTTGCTAACATTATCCCGGGTATTGACGGTCTTATCCACATCAGCCAGATTTCGTGGGATAGAATCAAGACTCCTGCCGATGTTCTCAGCGTAGGCGATGAGGTTGACGTTAAGATTATTGATATCGACTTTGACAAGAAGAGAGTTTCTCTTTCAATGAAAGAGCTTATCGAAAAGCCTGAAGAGGTAATTACAGCTCTTACTGACGAAGAGCCTGCTGAAGAAACAGCAGATGCAGCGCAAGAAGCTGAGGCTGAAGACGCTGAGTAATTCTCTACATAATAATATTGTAATTAATTAAGCACCGTGTTTACACGGTGCTTTTTCTTTACTTAAATTTCACAATCTTAATTTTCTTTTGATAATTTTTTACCTGATTAATATTTTTTTCAAATCAATACTTAATAAATGCGTGATAATATGCAGTTGAACCTGAAACAATAGAACAGGTAATATTTTTTGAGGTGAATATTTATGAAAAGAAAAAATTTAACATTATCGGTTATAGCAATTCTTGCTCTTATTGCAATGGTTGTTGGTTTGATCAGCTGTTCAAACGGCGCTGAAACCGAAAGCGAGCAAAATACACCGTCACAAACAAGCGGAGCAATTACCGTAATTTCACGTGAGGACGGTTCAGGCACAAGAGACGCATTTACAGAGCTTATGGAAATTACCGATGAAGACGGAAATGACGCTACAACAATGACTGCTGAAATCACTAATTCTACGTCAGTTATGGCATCAACCGTTCAGGGAAATGCCAAAGCAATAGGTTATGTATCACTCGGCTCCCTTTCTGATAAAGTAAAGGCGCTTAAGGTTGACGGCGTAGCACCGTCAGTTGAAACTGTAAAGGACGGAACATACAAACTTCAAAGACCATTTAATATCGCTTACAAGGAAGCTGAAATCAGCGAAACTGCAAAAGACTTTATGGCATATATAATGAGTGCAGAAGGACAGGCAGTAATCGAGGAAGAAGGCTATATCAGTATAGACACAACAACATCTTACAAAGCGTCAGGTGCAAAAGGCACTGTAACTGTTGCCGGCTCAACTTCTGTTGCTCCTGTTATGAATGTTCTTGCAGACAAGTACAGAGCTCTTAATCCCGATGTAACTGTTGAAATTCAGGAGAGCGGTTCATCAGCAGGTATTGAATCTGCAATTCAGGGAGCTGTCGAAATTGCAATGTCGTCACGCGAACTGACAAGCGAAGAACTTGAAACCTTGAAATCAGAAAAAATTGCCACCGACGGTATTGCAGTAATAGTTAATCAGTCAAACAGCTTTGACGGTTTAACAAGTCAGCAAATCAAAGAAATTTATCTTGGCAACATTACAAAATGGGAAGAGGTTAAATAAGCTTGAAAAAAGTCAGGGAATACGGTATGCAGGCGCTTTTCTTCCTGTGCGCCTGTATATCCGTACTGGCGGTAATAATGATTTGCCGCTTTATTTTTGTTAATGCGTATCCTGCAATAAGCGAGATAGGACTGGGCGATTTTATATTCGGAAAAGTGTGGAAACCGAAGCAGGAGCTTTTCGGAATTTTTCCTATGATAGTTGCCAGCATTTACGTAACTGCAGGAGCTATTATCGTAGGCGTACCAATCGGAATATTAACTGCAGTCTTTATGGCAATGTACTGCCCAAAATCTCTTTATAAAATCATAAAGCCTATGATAAATCTTCTTGCCGCAGTACCGTCTGTTATATACGGTTTTTTCTGTCTTATGGTAGTTGTTCCCGTTGTGCAGAAACTTACTCAAACAAGCGGTAAGGGTATATTAACTGCTTCAATTCTGTTAGGAGTTATGATATTACCTACCATAATTAATACTGCAGAGGCGTCAATAAGAGCAGTGCCCGATTATTACTATCACGGCGCTCTTGCTTTAGGCGCTACAAAGGAAAGGTGTATTTTTAAAGTTATACTTCCCTGTGCAAAATCGGGTGTTTTAAGCGGTGTTATTTTGGGAATAGGCAGAGCTATCGGCGAAACTATGGCGGTAGTTATGATTGCAGGCAATCAGACTGTACTGCCTGATTCAATAACATCGGGCATAAGAACGCTGACGGGAAATATCGTTCTTGAAATGGCTTATGCCAGCGGACTTCACCAAAAGGCGCTTATTGCCACCGCCGCCGTACTGTTTGTGTTTATCCTTATAATAAATCTTTGCTTTTCCGTGCTTGTGAATAAAGAGGTGAAAAACTGATGAAATATAAAATTAAAGAATATCTGAATCACCCTTTATCACTTATCGGCTTTTTGCTTATCGTTTTAAGCGCCGTGATAACGATAACAACAATTGTATTTATCGTAGTATATATACTTGTAAACGGCATACCTAATCTTAAACCGGAGCTTTTTGAGCTTGAATATAACACAGATAATCTCTCAATGCTCCCTGCAATAATCAACACTCTTTACCTGACTGCATTGACACTTCTTATTTCCGTTCCCGTGGGAGTATTTTCCGCTGTGTTTTTGGTGGAATACGCAAAAAAAGACAGCGTTTTTGTAAAAATCATCAGGGTTACAAACGAAACTCTTGCAGGAATACCCTCAATCGTTTACGGACTTTTCGGCTTTCTCGCCTTTGTTATTGCAAGAAATTTCGGCTATTCCCTTATTGCAGGAGTGCTGACTCTTTCTATTATGGTTCTTCCCGTAATTATACGTACTACCGAGGAGGCTTTGCTCTCTGTCGATAATTCTTACAGGGAAGGCTCCTACGGACTCGGCGCAGGAAAACTCAGAACAATCTTCAAAATAGTTCTGCCCAGTTCGGTTTCGGGTATTCTTTCCGGAGTAATTCTTGCCACGGGACGTATAGTGGGTGAAACAGCGGCGCTGATTTATACGGCAGGCACTTTTGCTGATACTGCAACATCGCTTATGTCGTCATCGCGTACTTTGTCTGTTCATCTCTACTGTCTTTTGTCCGAGGGATTGTATACCGAACAGGCATATGCTACTGCGGTTGTACTTTTGGTATTCGTATTGATAATAAACGGAATATCAACAATGCTTGCAAAAAAAATTACTGCTAACAGGAGTAACAATGGATAAGTTTGAAATTCAAAATTTAGACCTTTTTTACGGCGACTTTCAAGCTGTAAAAAATATAGACTTAAATATCAGCCAAAATGAAATTACTGCGTTTATCGGCCCGTCAGGCTGTGGTAAATCAACAGTTATAAAAACTCTCAACAGAATGAACGATTTAGTTGACAGCTGCAAAATAAACGGTAAAGTATTGCTGGACGGTGTGGATATTTATCAAGATTACGACGTAAACGAGCTTCGCAAAAAAGTGGGAATGGTATTTCAAAAACCAAATCCTTTTCCTATGAGTATTTATGATAATATCGCATACGGACCCAGAACCCACGGTATCAGAAACAAAAAACAGCTTGATGAAATAGTGGAAAAATCATTAAAGCAGGCAGTGCTGTGGGACGAGGTAAAAGATAAATTGAAAAAAAGCGCCCTTGCTCTTTCGGGCGGTCAGCAGCAGAGACTTTGCATTGCAAGAGCTTTGGCAGTTGAGCCCGACGTGATTTTAATGGATGAGCCAACGTCTGCTCTTGACCCGATTTCTACAAAGAAAATAGAGGACTTAGTGCTGGAACTTAAAGAAAAATATACGATAGTTATTGTTACCCACTCAATGTCACAGGCAAAACGTATTTCCGACAAAACCGCCTTCTTCCTTTTAGGCGAGGTGGTGGAGTTTGACAGCACAGAAAAAATGTTCTCTTCTCCCAAAGATACAAGAACAATGGAATATATAAACGGAGCGTTCGGTTAAAAAAATAACCCCCTGATTACAGGAGGTTATTTTTTATTCAAATATTGAATTTATAAGATTTTCGTAAACCTTTGCAGGATTTTCTTCAAATTTTTCCTTAATAACTACCGCTTGTGCCTCTGACGGAACATAAAGTTTAAGCTCCATAAAGTCGCAGTCAATGTCGCTGACGTGCATCGTTACCGAATAACCTTTATCCGATTTTTCAATAACAACCTTGTTTTCCTTTTTGTTAATGTCAAGCACGGCAAGTTTGCTTACCAGCTCCACGCTTCTTTCTCTGATTGTTAAAGGCAAATCGTTTTCAACCAGATCTATAAGAAATCGGCAGTCCTCTGTGATAGTCAGAAAACCGTCCTCATCCTCTTTAATATATCCTTTTTTTGTCATTTTGCCTACGGCGCTGGATATTTCAAAGTAATTTGCCATTTTTCCCATTACCATAGCGTCGATAATGTTTTTAGCCGTTACTTTGTGCTGGCACTTGGCGATTATATAACAAACTACAATGGATATGGATGACGTGGAACGAAGTCCGCCGTTTTCAATACCCTCGGTAAAAGCGTCAAACTGTAAAGCGGGATTAAATTCTTTTTCCATTAATTTCACCACCTTGTATATATTATCATACATTAACTTATCTTGCAATCAAATAATATTTGTGATATAAATATTATTGAAAAAAGATGATAAGGAGTTTTAAAAATGACACAGATTACTAAAGATACAATTATAGGCGATATTCTCGACGCTTGTCCCGACGCTGCGCCTCTTTTCCTTGAAATCGGTATGCACTGCCTCGGCTGTCCAGCATCAAGGGGCGAAACAGTTGAGCAGGCTTGTATGGTTCACGGAACAGACGCTGACGCTCTTGTTGAAAAAATCAACGCCCTTCTTGCAAAATAATGCAGACTCTATCTAAAAGATTAGATTTGGTAGCGTCTCTCGTAGAAAAGGGGAGCACCATTGCCGATGTCGGAACGGATCACGGCTATATTCCCGTATATCTTTGCAAAACGGGTATAATTAAAGGCGCCGTAGCCTGCGACATTAATATCGGTCCATTGTCCTCCTGTGAAGCTCTTGTTTTGCAGGAGGGACTTTCTGATTATATAAAGGTTCGCCTGTCAAACGGCCTTGACAATGTAAAAAGTCAGGAATTTGACACTCTTATTATAGCAGGAATGGGCGGCGAGCTTATAAAGGACATTCTCTCACGATGCACTTATGTCAAAGAAAAGCATATAATACTGAATCCTATGACCCACTGCGAAATCGTAAGAAAATATCTTTATGACAACGGCTTTGAGATAATAAACGATATTATCGTTGAAGACTCAAAGCATTATTATTCTGTTCTTGACGCAAAATATACAGGCAACATTGTTCCTAAAAACAGAACAGATTACTACTTGGGAGAAATAAAGGACTTTTCCTGCAAAGGATATTTTGCACACCTGCTTAATTACCTTAAAAATAAGGAAAAATCGGGCGAAGACTACAGCGATGTTATCACCGCCTTGGAGGAAATATTATGACCACCGTTAAAAATATTTACGATTACATAAATTCTATTGCCCCTTTCGAAACACAGGAGGAGTGGGATAATTCCGGCTTTATTATTGGTGATTTCAGAAAAGAAGTTAAAAAGGTAGTTTTAAGCCTTGATGCAACAAAAAACGCCGCTCTTTTTGCAAAAAGCGTCGGTGCTGATTTGCTTTTAACTCATCATCCTGTTATTTTTAACGGTATTAAAGAGATAAAAAAAGACAGCGCTGTTTATCAGCTTGTAAACGGCGACGTTGCCGTTATCAGCGCTCATACATCCTTTGACAAAGCAAAGGATGGTATTAACGATAATCTTGCCAAACTTTTGGGTCTTGAAAATACTCGTACTCTTGAAAACGGCTATGTAGTTGTAGGCGAGCTTGAACAGGAGATGAGTATTGACGATTTTGCCCAGTTTGTAGGCGGCGTTTTGGATACAAAAGGACTTCGTTATACCGATACCGACAAACTAATTAAAAAGGTTGCAGTAGGCGGCGGAGCCTGCGGAGAATTTGTGCAGGACGCAATGAATAACGCCGACTGCTTTGTAACAAGCGACTTAAAATATCACGAAATGCTCGACGCAAAAGAAAACGGCTGGGCAGTTATTAACGCAGGGCATTTTGAAACGGAAAATATGCCCTTTTTAATGATTAAAGAAAAACTTGAAACGTTGTTTTGCGACGTGGAATTTATTATAGCACCTTGGGAAAATCCCGTGCTTGACATTTAAGATTAACTATGGCACTTGACGGAATATTTTTATATCATTTAAAAAATGAAATAGCACAGTTTGCAGTAGGCAGCAGGGTGGATAAGATTCATCAGCCCTCGAGAGATGAGATTGTTATAAATCTCCGTTCAAGAGAGGGCAGCAAAAGACTTATGCTGTCTTGTAATGCTGACAGCGCTCGCATTCACTTTACAGATTATCCGCCCGAAAATCCTGCAAAGCCTCCTATGCTTTGCCTTCTTTTAAGAAAAAGGCTTATGGGCGCATGGGTTGACGCTGTGGAGCAGGACGGGCTTGAAAGAATTATTAAGATTAAATTTACTGCAACAGATGAGCTCGGGGATAAAACCTGTTATTATCTTATCGTTGAAATAATGGGCAAATACTCAAATATAGTTTTTGTTGATAAGGATAACAAGATTGTTGACGCAGTCAAAAGGGTAGACGAAAGCAAATCTCATATTCGTGAAATTTTGCCGGGCATTATTTATACTGCGCCGCCGAAACAGGATAAGCTGAACATTTTCACAGACGATTTATTCTTGATAAAGGACAGGATAAAAAACAGCAGTAAAGCTCCTGCAAAAGCCGTTATGGATACACTTATGGGTGTTTCTCCCATTGTGTGCCGTGAGATAGAAAACGGTTTGTCGCTGGAAGAGTTTAAAAGACAGGCTGCAAATCCCAAGCCTGTTGCCGTTATAACGGATACTCCCAAGGATTTTACCTTTATTGACGTTAAGCAGTATGATAATTTAGCTCAAATCAGAGAGTTTGAAACCTTTTCTCAACTGCTTGATTATTTCTACTATGAGCGTGTAAGACTTATGCGAATTAAGTCCAGAAGCGCTGATTTGTTTAAGACTCTTGCCACTTTACAGGAAAGGTCTGTACGTAAAAGGGAAAACAGACGTCTTGAGCTTGAGTCCTGTAAGGACAAGGAAACGTATAAAATATACGGCGACTTAATTAACGCAAATCAGTACAGACTTGAAAAAGGCGCGCCCTACTACGATTTGGAGAATTTTTACGATAACAATAATTTGGTAAGAATACCTGCCGACGTTTCGCTTACTCCCTCACAAAATGCACAAAAGTATTATAAGGAATACCGCAAAAAACAGGTGGCGGAAAGTAAATTGACTGATTTTATCGCTCAAGCGGACGCCGAGGTAAAATATTTTGATACTGTTATCGACGCTCTCTCAAGAGCTGAAACAGACAGCGAAATCACCGAAATTAAAAACGAACTGTCACAGGGCGGCTATATAAAAAAAACGGTGACTAAAAAGAAAAACGAAAAAGCTTTAAAGCCTATGGAGTTTAAAACACGTGACGGCTTCAGGGTTTTAGTCGGAAGAAACAATATAATGAACGACAGGCTTACTTTGAAAACGGCTAAAAACTACGACACTTGGTTTCACGTGCAGGATACGGCGGGCAGTCACGTTATTTGTGAAACAAGCGGCAAAGAGATTACCGACGAGGCTATTCACGACTGCGCTGTTATTGCCGCTTATTACAGCAAAGCACGCTCATCATCAAACGTAGCGGTGGATTACACTCTTGTAAAAAATGTTAAAAAACCCAACGGCGCAAAATTTGGCTTTGTAGTGTATACGCCGTATAATACAGAATACGCAACTCCTACAATCGAAGAGATAGAAAGGCTTAAAAATGAGTAATGTTGCAATAATTTTAGGTGCAGGAAATTCCACAAGAATGAAAGCTGATAAAAGTAAACTGCTTTTACAGGCGGGAGGAATGACTGTTATTGAAAGAACGGTCAAAACTTTTTCGGAAATTCCTGTTATTGATGAGATTATCGTAGTCTGCCGAGAATCCGACCTTGACTCTTTTGAAGAGGTTTTAGGCTCATACGATGTCAGCTACTGCTTTGGAGGGAGCACACGTCAGGAAAGCGTTTTCAATGCAGTAGAAACTATTGACGACGACTGCGAATACGTTATTATTCACGACGGTGCAAGACCGCTGATAACAGAAGATGAGATTCTCAAAACTATTGACAAAGCGTATGAATACGGCGCCGCTGCTGTTGGCGTTCCCGTAAAGGATACTATTAAGGTTGTGGACGATGATAATATTATTGTTGACACTCCTGATAGGTCAACGCTTGTTTCAATCAGAACACCGCAGATTTTTAAGTTTGATTTATACAAGAAAGCCCTTGAGCTTGCAAAAAGTCAAAAAAAAGATTTTACAGATGACTGTGCATTAATAGAAAATTACGGCGAAAAAGTCTGCGCTGTAACAGGGGACTACGGTAATATAAAAATCACCACTCCCGAGGATATTGCAGTTGCTGAAAGCATTTTAAAAGCACGAGGTGAACTTGAATGAGAATAGGACACGGTTATGACGTTCATAAACTTGTAGAGGGAAGAAAGTGTATAATCGGCGGGGTTGACATTCCAAGCCCTGTGGGTCTATTGGGACACAGCGATGCCGACGTTCTTCTCCACGCAATATCTGACGCAATTCTGGGCGCAGCCGCAATGGGTGATATAGGAAAGCTTTTTCCCGATACTGATGATAAGTGGAAAGGTGCGGACAGTCTGAAACTTCTTGAAGAGGTTGTAAGACAGGTTAACGAAAAGGGTTACAGGATAGTGAATATTGACAGTACGATTCTCGCCCAAGCACCTAAAATGGCGCCACATATAATTGAAATGCGCGAAAATATTGCAAAAGCCTGCAATATTTCAGTTGACGACGTTTCTGTAAAAGCTACCACAGAAGAGGGACTGGGATTTACAGGAGCGAAAGAAGGAATAGCCGCTCACAGCGTTTGCCTCATAGAGAAAATAGGATAATATATAGCCTGCTGATACTATATAATTGTATTGGCAGGCTATATTTTTTAAATAATTTGTTAATACTCTTGACAAATGGAAAAAACTTGCTAAAATAATAATTGTTAGCACTCAAGGATAAAGAGTGCTAATCGGAAATACACAAACATATCATTTACATTATAGAGGTGATTTATTATGACAATCAAACCATTGGCAGACAGAGTTTTACTTAAATCATTTGAGGCTGAAGAAACCACAAAAAGCGGTATTATCCTTGCTGCTTCGGCACAGGAAAAGCCTGAAATGAGCGAGGTAGTTGCAGTAGGCCCCGGAACAGAGGAAAATCCTATGACCGTAAGTGTTGGTGATAAAGTTATCATCAGCAAGTATTCAGGCACAGAGGTTAAGCTTGACGGCGAGGAATACACAATTATTTCAGTTAAGGATATTCTTGCTGTTGTTGAGTAATTTTGAAAGGAGCAGATAATTATGGCAAAAGATATTATTTACGGCGAAGAGGCTCGTAAGGCTCTTCAGGCAGGTATTGATAAGCTTGCAAACACAGTTAAAATCACACTGGGCCCAAAAGGCAGAAACGTAGTTCTTGATAAAAAGTACGGCGCACCTCTCATCACTAACGACGGTGTTACTATCGCAAAGGAAATTGAGCTTGATAACTCATTCGAAAATATGGGCGCTCAGCTTGTTAAAGAGGTATCATCAAAAACAAACGATGATGCAGGCGACGGTACAACCACAGCAACTCTTCTTGCTCAGGCTCTTGTACGTGAGGGTATGAAGAATGTTGCCGCAGGTGCAAACCCAATGGCAGTTAAAAACGGCATTAAAGCCGCTGTCGACGCAACAGTAGAGGCAGTTAAGGCTAATTCACAGCAGGTTAAGGGCAACGATGATATTGCAAGAGTTGCTACCGTTTCAGCAGCAGACGAGTATGTAGGCTCTCTTATTGCAGATGCTATGGATAAAGTATCTGCAGACGGCGTAATCACTATTGAGGAGTCAAAAACAGCAGATACAGTTTGCGAGGTAGTTGAGGGTATGCAGTTCGACCGCGGCTACATTTCTCCTTATATGGTAACTGATACCGATAAGATGGAAGCTGTTATCGACGATGCAATGCTTCTTATCACTGATAAGAAGATTTCAACAGTTCAGGATATTCTTCCTCTTCTTGAGTCAGTACTCAAGTCAGGCCAGAAGCTTGTAATCATTGCAGAAGACGTTGAAGGCGAGGCTTTGCAGACAATCCTTCTTAACAAGCTCCGCGGTACATTTACCTGCGTGTGCGTTAAGGCTCCAGGCTTTGGCGACAGAAGAAAGGATATGCTTCAGGATATCGCTATTCTTACAGGCGGTCAGGTAGTTACATCAGATTTAGGTCTTGAGCTTAAAGATGCTACTATCGAAATGCTTGGTAAGGCTCGTCAGGTAAAAGTTACAAAGGAAAATACTATTATTGTTGACGGTGCAGGTAACAGCGACGAAATTAAAAACAGAGTTGGTCAAATTAAGACTGCTATTGAAAATACAACATCAGATTTCGACCGTGAAAAGCTTCAGGAAAGACTTGCTAAAATGGCAGGCGGTGTTGCAGTAATTAAAGTCGGTGCAGCAACTGAAACTGAAATGAAAGAAAAGAAGCTTCGTATTGAGGACGCTCTTGCAGCAACAAAAGCAGCGGTTGAAGAGGGTATCGTAGCAGGCGGCGGCGTTGCTCTTATTAATGCAATTCCTGCTGTTGAGGCTTTGCTTGATACTGACGATAACGACTTTAAGACAGGTGTTTCAATCGTTCTTAAAGCTCTTGAAGAGCCTGTACGCCAGATTGCTCTTAATGCCGGTATGGAAGGCTCTGTAATCGTTGATAAGATTAAGAATGCAGAAAAAATCGGCTACGGTTACAACTTTGCAACTAACGAGTACTGCGATATGATCAGCGCAGGTATCGTTGACCCTGCAAAAGTTACACGTTCTGCAATCCAGAATGCAGCATCTGTTGCAGCAATGGTTCTTACAACAGAATCTCTTGTTACAGATATTAAAGACCCGCAGGCAGACGCAGCACAGGCAGCAGCGCTTGCAGCAGCACAGGGCGGCGGAATGTATTAATTGTAAATAATGGCAGTAAAAGCCACGGTTAATCCGTGGCTTTTATGCGTTGACTTTTAATTTTTAATGTGCTAATATCATAGTTAGTAAATACTAACCAAGGAGAGATTATATGAAAAAATATATAGTTGGCATAGATGGTATGATGTGTCAAAACTGCGAAGCTCATATGAGCAAAGCAATAGAAGAAAATTTTGATGTAAAGAAAGTGCAGTCCTCTCACGAAAAAAAGCAGAGTGTGATAATTGCTGAAGATATTGACGAGGATAAACTTAAATCAGTAATAGAGGAAACGGGATATAAATTTGTTTCACTTGAAATCCAGCCATACAAGAAAGGGATTTTTTCTGTATTCGGAAAATAAGACATAAAAAAACAGTTCCTAAAAATAGGAACTGTTTTTTGTTTGTTATAATCCGCCCAGCCGCCTACGCCGAGAATAACCTGCCTAATAAGCAGGTGGGTTTTACTCCGATCACTTTGTGCTACCAGCGTCCTGAAAAAGGGAGGTCTGCATTCCCGTTTCACGGAAGATAAATCCCTATTAAAACGTGTTCGGGTTATTAAGGCAGTAGGTTGTCGAGAAGGGCAGATTGTAGGTGGTTTTATTGCTCCGGTTCAAAATACTCTACATCGTATTTTTTCTCTACCATTGCCATAAGTATGTCAGAAACCTGCTCGTATTCGTTTTCGTCTTCGATTTCAACAAGAAACTCCTCGCCGTCTTCATTATCAACTTTAAGGATAATTACTTCATAATCACCGTCGACTATTTCTTCATCAGTATCGTAATATCGAGTAATTGCAACGTAAACATTGTCTTCTGTCTCATATCTTTCAAGAAGCTCAAACAGTATCTCGTTTCCGTCTTCGTCGCTAACGCTTAAAATATCAGGTTCATAGTATTCTTCGTCAATCGCCATATTATTCACACGCCTTTCGTAATCTAACTATATTATATATATTTGCTTGCCGTTCGTCAATAGTAATTAATTACAGTCCCTAAGACAGCAAAATAAATAAAAGTTTTTAAGAAAATACAAAAAAACTATTGACAAGTAACAAATACTGTGCTATTCTTTAGATGAACAAAGGAGATATCCTTTAGGAAGTAGTTAAAGGGTATAAATATTCTTTAGGAATTAGTTAAAGGATGTTTGTCTTTTGTTTAAACCACGAAAGGAGGCTTGTCCCAATGGATTTTGAACCAGATCAGACAAGCACTCGTAATGTAATCCAATAAAGATAACGGATTATCGCATCGACAGAATATCAAACAGTAAAAGTATTAATCTAACAAATCAAATATAACGACTACGGATTGACAACTTACAGATTTGATGGCGGATGCAAGCTATTAAAGCATTTTAGAAAGTTATTTAAGCAGGGTTGGCTCTTACATTATGAGTGCAAAAAACTTAATAACTTTATCATATATTCTTAATTATCTTCCTGCTGATAATTTGTGACAAAAATTAATCAAGAAGTAATATCAAAATACTAAATGGTACAGGTAAATCGAAAGATTAAGTATCAGAGTGTTATAAAGATATAAAGTATTGATTAGTATATATGTCATAACGAAGATGAGAGGTATAGTCCGATGGGCTGATTAGTGTATAAAAGAGATTAAATATCGAGGTTAGTCCGATGCACTAAGAAAACTGAATATTACGAGCTTAAATCAAAGGTTTATTAGGTTATTAAACCGACTTGTACCGATAAGGGAAATAGAGATATTTCGTGAGTTGTTTGTTCGGACAGCAATTAGATTTAATTTGCAAATTAGTTTATATTAGTTTGTGTACGATTAAGTTTAGTTGGTGTTGCAGAGGCAGTGTGTAAAGAAACATTGCTGAATCGGTAACTGCCGATAGTTTCGGGGCGATTGGTTAGACAGTTATTATCAATTACAATAACCGGATGCTTGCGTGACAAAAGTCACAGCGCGATGATTGATGTACCTTCGGGATGGTGGCGGCAGGTAGTTAGGCTACAAAGATTGAACGTCGGTAAAGAAATTTATTTTATATAGATACGTTATAATAAGTAGTTTGTTGAAATTAATTTATCAGCTTCATAAATGGCTGATGACCTAATAAGCTGAAGGATGACAGGAATCATCCGAGATATATAAGTTAGTAGCGCAGGCAAAAGGAGAGTAAACCTTTTGCCTGCTTTTTATATTTTTTTTGCGAAAAAATAGATTTTGTTCTGTAATGAATTTATTTGCGCTTAAATATTAATAATAATCCTATTGACTAAATCATTCATTTGAGTATAATTGATACTGAAAGTTTATTTATCAGAGGAAGTATTATGCCTAAATTTTTACGTAGACAGCCTGCAGGTCGAATTATTGCAGCTGGTTTTTTGACTGTAATACTTGTAGGTTCGTTGCTTTTAAGTTTGCCGTGCAGTTTGAAAGATGGCGTTGATATTAGTTATATTGATGCCCTTTACACTTCAACAAGCGCAGTTTGTGTTACCGGACTCGTTGTGGTTGATGCAGGCGACACTTTTTCCGTTTTCGGTCAAATCGTATTGGGCTTGCTTATTCAAATCGGCGGTCTGGGAGTTACTGCGGTAGGTACAGGAATCATTATTGCAATGGGTAAAAAGGTTGACCTGAAGGGACGAAATCTTATTCGAGAGTCTCTTAACGTTGATTCAGGTAAAGGTCTTGTTGGTTTTATCAAGGATATTTTTATTACTACTATCGTCTTTGAGCTTTTGGGCGCTGTGTCCAGTTTTTTCGTTTTTGTCCAGGACTACCCGCCGCTGAAAGCCATAGGAATAAGTTTGTTTCATTCTGTGGCGGCGTTTAATAACTCAGGATTTGATGTTTTAGGCAATTTTCAGAATCTTATTCCGTATCAAAACAACATAGCTCTCAATATAATTACTTGTACTCTTATTTTCTTTGGCGGTATTGGTTTTCTTGTTATTAGGGAAATGTGGCTGACAAAGGGAAGATGGCGTAAGATGTCAATGCATTCAAAAGTTGTTATTTCAGTAAGCGTTTCATTGATTGTTATTGGCGCGCTGCTTCTTAAATTGACTCAAAACGATATGTCGTGGCTTGGAGCCTTCTTTCATAGTGTATCTGCAAGAACGGCAGGTTTTTCAACCTATCCGTTAGGCAATCTTACTGAAAGCGGTCTTTTGGTGCTGACAGTACTGATGTTTATCGGAGCATCACCGGGTTCCACCGGCGGCGGTATCAAAACAAGCACATTCTTTGTGCTGCTACAGGGTATAAAATCAGCTTCATCAAATAAGTCGGAAAAAGCATTCAACTATGCAGTTCCGCAATATGCATTCAGAAAAGCATCCGTTATTACACTTTTGGCATTGGGCGTAGTTATGCTGGGAACATTCTTAATGAGTATTTTTGAACCCCAGCTTGCGCTTTCTGACATATTGTTTGAAATAACCAGTGCATTTGGTACAGTAGGTCTTTCAACAGGCATATCGCCCGATCTCACCCCATACAGCAAATTTCTTTGTATAGTGATAATGTATATAGGCAGATTGGGACCTCTTACCGTTGCATCGTTATGGTATTTTGGAGAAAAAGAAAGAGTTAGCTATCCCGACGGCAATATTGCTATCGGTTAATGGGAGGATAAAACTTTGTTTAAGCAAAAGAAGGATAAAACAACTTATGGTATTGTAGGACTTGGAAGATTCGGCGGCGCATTGGCAAGAGAACTGGCAAGCGCAGGGGCAAATCTTTTGGTACTTGACAAAAATGAAGAAAAAATCAGAGAATTTCGTGAAATTACCGAAAACGCTTTGGTTATAAAAAGTCTTGATAAAAAATCACTTGAGGAAACGGGTATTCAAAACTGCGATATAGTTATTGTCTGTATTGCAGAACAGCTTGACACTTCAATCCTTGCTACCCTTCATCTTGTTAGTATGAACATTCCTTTGGTAATATCTAAGGCTAACAGTTCCGAACACGGTGAAATTCTTGAAAAGCTGGGCGCAGAGGTTGTATATCCCGAGAGAGATATGGCAATCAGGCTTGCTAATCGTCTTGAAGCATCAAAAGTTCTTGACTTTATTCAGTTAAGCGAAAAAATCAATATTTCAAAATTGCCTGTACCAGAATATATTGTTGGTAAATCTGTATCACAAGTTGACTTGAGAAATCATTTTGGTCTTAATATTATTGCTGTTGAATGTGACGGCGATGTTCTCGAAACTGTGTTGCCGGATTATGTGTTCCATAAAGGCGATATTCTTATTTTGTCAGGCAGCAGGGAAGGACTTTACCAATTCACAAAATGGTCTGAAAAGCACTAATGTGCTTTACATACAATTTATTATGAAAGAGGTGTTATAGCTATGGATGACGGTTGTGACAGTGATAATCAAAACACTAAAAAGCTGCTCTTCAAATTAATACTTTAGACAGAAAATCATATTTTATAAGATTATTTAATTAATGTATTATTTGGAGGAATTATGATTAAACCTATTATTTTATTAGTTGTTTTGATATTTTTAAACGCAACTTTCGCAAGCGCCGAAATAGCAGTTATATCTATTAATGAGGCAAAACTGAAGAAAATGTCTGCAAACGGCAACAAAAAAGCAAAAAAGCTATTGATATTGACACAGCAGCCGGCGAGATTTCTTGCCACAATTCAGGTTGCCATTACCCTGGCAGGCTTGCTGCAAAGTGCCTTTGCGGCAGAAAACTTTGCAGATCCGCTGGTAAAAGTGCTGATTGATTCGGGAGTTACCGTATCAGAGAGTGTGCTTAAAACAATTACCATTGTAATTATCACTCTTATACTTTCCTATTTCAATCTTGTATTCGGTGAGCTGGTACCTAAACGTATCGCAATGAAAAAGTCCGAAAAACTTGCTCTGGGTATGTCCCGTATGCTCTATACCGTTTCAAAGATTTTTGCTCCTCTTGTATGGCTTTTGACAATTTCTACAAACGGGGTTCTCCGTTTACTCGGAATTAACCCAAATGAAAATGACGAGCAAGTAACAGAGGAAGAAATTCGCCTTATGCTTTCTGAGGGTAAAGAGCAGGGTAATATACAACAGGATGAAACCGAATTAATCAGAAAAGTATTTGAATTTAATGATATTTCAGTAGGTGAAATTTGCACCCACCGAAGAGATATGACGGTTCTTCATATTGATGATAAAGTTGAAAAATGGCACGATACAGTATGTGCCAGCCGTCACAAATTTTATCCTATTAGCGGTCTTAAAACAGATGAGATTGTGGCAATTCTTGATGCTAAGGATTATTTTAGACTTGCCAGCAAGGACAAGGATAAAATTATGAAAGAGGCGACAGACCAGCCGTTTTTTGTGCCTGAAAGTATGAAAGCGGACGCTCTGTTTCGTAAGATGAAGGAAAGCCGTAAATTTTTTGCAATAGTGCTTGATGAGTACGGCGGAGTTACGGGCATTATCACTCTTCACGATTTGATGGAAGCCCTTGTGGGTGATTTAGGCGAGGAGGAAGAGCCTGCCGAATTGCAGGAAATTGAAAATTTAGGCGACGGTCAGTGGAAAATACAGGGCACTGCCGCTTTGAGAGAGGTATCTGAAAAAATCGGATATGACTTTAAAAACGATGACTGCGATACCTTTGGCGGTTATGTCAGCAGTATAATCGGCAGAATACCTGACGACGGTGAAAGCTTTACCTGCGAAAATGATGATTTCATTATAGATGTTCAAAACGTTAAAAAGCATGTTATCGTGTCTGCCGTTATAACACCTAAAATCAAAACCCAAGAGGAAGAAAAAAACAATTAAGTTGAAGCCCGTGTGATGCGGGCTTTAATTTCTTGTAGAGAGGGACAAGTTTGGAAAGAATATTGCAGATAGGCGAGGGTAATTTTTTACGTGCATTTGCCCAGTATTATATTCAGCTTTATAAAGAGTGTTCTGACGGGAGTATTAGCGTCGCTGTTTGCCAGCCAAGAACAAATACTCGTGTAATAGACGCACTTAACGCTCAAAATTGTAAATATCATATCTGCTTAAAGGGCAGATTGAACAGTAAAGTAGTTGACGACATTAAAGAGATTGACTGCGTTTCACGCTGTATTGATACGTCTTCGCAGTACGGTATACTTCTGGAACTTTTTAAAAGCGATGACCTTGAGATAATTATTTCAAATACTACTGAGGCGGGAATTACATATAACTCCAATGACAAAATTGAAACCTTTAAGCAAAATACTTTTCCTGCCAAAGTTACTGCTCTGCTGTATGAACGATTTAAAGCAGGTAAAAAAGGACTCATATTTCTTCCTGTTGAGCTTATAGAAAATAACGGCGACAGACTTAAAGAAACAGTTTTGCTATATTCAAAACTTTGGAATTTAGAAAAAAGTTTTTCACAATACGTGGAAAATGAGTGCGAGTTTTGCAATACTCTTGTTGACAGGATTGTAACAGGTCATATTGATTTTGAAAGCGATAACTGCGCCGTTGCCTGTGAGCCATACGGCAGCTGGCTTATTCAGGGTGAAAAGGTTAAAAATAGTTTGCCGCTTGATAAAATCACCGGCGATATAAAATTTGTCGATAGCCTTACTGATTACAGAAACAGAAAAGTAAGAATTTTAAACGGCGCCCATACTATGAGCGTCCTTGCAGGTTATTTAAGCGGCTTTGATATTGTGAGGGATATGGTTAATGACAGCCTGTTTTCAGAATATATTTCAAAGGGTCTTGACGAGGTTAAATCTACGCTTACCTTTGAAAAAAGCGAGATTGACGCTTATGCAAATTCTGTTCTTGAAAGATTTGCCAACCCATTTATTGACCATAAGCTTCTTGACATTTCTTTAAACAGTATCTCAAAATTTACGGCAAGATGTCTTCCGTCCATTAAAGATTTTGCCGATAAGCAGGGCAAAGCGCCGAAAATTTTAAGCTTTTCTTTGGCTGCTCTTATTGCCTTTTATACTCACAAAGGCGCTGACAGAAGTTATCAGCCTAATGACGACGAAAAATACCTTGCATTTTTCAATAGTATAAAAAATTCAAGTGAAGAAGAAATTGTTTCAAAAACTCTTAAAAATACTGAACTCTGGGGCGAAGATTTAACTTTGATTTCCGATTTTGAAACACAGGTGGCACAAGGCTTAAAATCAATCGTTAACAACGGTATTTTAAATGCTGTGAAAGAGGTAGTAAATGAGCAAACTGTTTAAAATTAACCCTAATGACAACGTGAGCGTTGCACTTGAGGATTTGAAAAAAGGATACAGCGAAAACGGTATAACCCTTTTAAACGATGTTCCTTTCGGCCATAAAGTTCTTTTAACCGATTTAAAAAAAGGCGACTTCGTCATTAAGTACGGCAATCCTATCGGTAAATTGTTAAGAGATGAAAAAGCAGGTGCATATATCCACCAACACAATCTTAAAACTACTCTCGACGAGAAAAAAGAGTATGATTTTACAGGTGATAACACTTATAATCCTCAAAAATCTTTTGCCGTATTTAACGGTTACGTAAGGGAAAACGGTAAAGTGGGCATAAGAAACGAAATATGGATAATACCCACTGTTGGTTGTGTAAACAGCACCGTCAGAATTCTTGAAAGCAAAGCACAGAAATTTCTAAAAGACGGCATAGACGGTATTTTTACCTTTACTCACCCATATGGATGCAGTCAGATGGGTGACGACCAAGAGAATACGCGAAAAATTCTTGCAAGTCTTATAAATCATCCCAATGCAGCAGGTGTGCTTGTAGTATCCTTAGGCTGTGAAAACAGTAATGCCGATGTTATAAAATCATATCTCGGCAGTATAGACAGCAACCGTGTAAAGTTTCTTGTTACTCAAAATGAAAAAGACGAAATAGAATCAGGGATGGAGCTTTTGAAACAGCTTTGCGATTATGCTTTGCAGTTTAAAAGAACTCCTGTTAGTATCAACAATCTTACTGTTGGAGTAAAGTGCGGCGGTTCTGACGCTTTCAGCGGTATTACCGCAAACGCTCTTATCGGCAGGTTTACCGATATGATTACTGATAACGCAGGTTCTGTCGTTTTAACTGAAACCCCCGAAATGTTCGGCGCAGAGCATATCTTGATGAACAGGTGCGAAAATAAATCAGTTTTCAATAAAACAGTAAATATGATAAACGGCTATAAAAATTACTTTTCATCTCATAACGAGGAGTGCTATGAAAATCCGTCACCCGGCAATCACGACGGCGGAATTACCACCCTTGAGGAAAAGTCGTTAGGTTGTATTCAAAAAGGGGGCAGAGCAGTAGTTACAGACGTTTTGACCTATGGCGAAACCTGTTTTGAAAGCGGTCTTAATCTTTTAGCGGGACCGGGTAACGATATTGTGTCAACAACAAATCTCACTGCAGCAGGCTGTCAGCTTATTTTATTTTCCACAGGAAGAGGAACTCCCTTGGGCGCTCCCGTGCCTACCGTTAAAATATCGTCTAATAACAGGCTGTTTGAAAAGAAACCAAGCTGGATAGATTTTAACGCAGGATGTCTTGTTGATAGTGATGATTTTGACTCGTTGTCAAAAGAATTGCTTGATTACGTGATTAAAGTCGCTTCCGGTGAAAAGACTAAAAATGAAATAAACGGATACCGTGAAATTTCTATTTTTAAAGACGGCGTTATTATGTAATCAACCTTGACAATTTATTTTTTATTTGCTAATATAGTGTCAATATAAAACGGCGGTGAAAAAGAGGAGTAACCTGTATTTTTTCTTTCAGAGAGTATTCGGTGGGTGCAAGAATACAGAAAAGGCAGGCGAAGGTAGCTTTGGAGCCGACAGGGTGAAATCAGTAGTCCTGTCCGTAATCCTGCGTTAAAGGTTTGAGTGGCATTATTTTATAATGCAATTTGAGTGGTACCACGGAATTTCAGCTTTCGTCTCATTGTAGGCGAAAGCTTTTTTATTTATTTTTGTAAGGAGTTTTCATTATGGCAAAGGAACTTGCAAAGCAGTACAATCCTTCAGAAGTTGAGGATCGTACCTATAAATTCTGGTGTGATAATAAGTATTTTCACGCAGAAGTAAATAAGGACAAAAAGCCTTATACTATTGTTATCCCGCCTCCCAATATTACAGGTCAGCTTCATATGGGCCACGCCCTTGATAATACTCTTCAGGATATCCTTATCCGCTGGAGAAGAATGCAGGGCTACGAGGCTCTGTGGCTTCCGGGTACTGACCACGCGTCTATCGCAACAGAGGCAAAAATTGTTGAGGCAATGCGCAAAGAGGGCGTTACAAAGGAAGATATCGGACGTGACGGATTCCTTGAAAGAGCGTGGGACTGGAAAAATCAGTACGGTTCAAGAATTATTGAACAGCTTAAAAAGATGGGTTCATCTTGTGACTGGGACAGAGAAAGATTTACTCTTGATGAAGGCTGTTCCAACGCAGTAAAAGAAGTGTTTGTAAACCTTTACAACAAAGGTCTTATCTATCAGGGTAAGAGAATGGTAAACTGGTGTCCTCACTGCTGCACAACTATTTCTGATGCAGAGGTTGAGTATGAGGATCAGGCAGGTCATTTCTGGCATCTTCGCTATCCGTTTAAGGATGGCAGCGGCTACGTAGAGCTTGCTACAACCCGTCCTGAAACAATGCTGGGCGATACTGCCGTTGCAGTAAATCCCAACGACGAAAGATATAAGGATATTATCGGTAAAACTCTTATTCTGCCTATCGTTCACCGTGAAATTCCTGTTGTTGCCGATGATTATGTTGACATTGAGTTTGGTACAGGCGTTGTTAAAATCACTCCTGCCCACGACCCTAACGACTATGAAGTTGGCTTACGACATAATTTAGAGGTTATCGACGTTATGACCGACGACGGTCATATTGCTGATGGCTGGGGCAAGTATACAGGTCTTGACAGATATGAGTGCCGCAACGAAATTGTAAAAGATCTTGAGGCAGAGGGCGCACTCATTAAGGTAGAGGATTACAGCCATAACGTTGGTACTTGCTATCGCTGCCATACATCTATTGAGCCTCGTCTTTCAAAGCAGTGGTTCGTTAAAATGGAACCTCTTGCAAAGCCTGCCGTTGACGTTGTTAAAGAGGGCAAAGTAAAATTTGTTCCCGAAAGATTTGACAAAATTTATTATCACTGGATGGAAAATATCAAGGATTGGTGTATTTCCCGTCAGCTTTGGTGGGGTCACCGTATTCCTGCTTGGTATTGCGACGACTGCGGCGAGGTAACAGTTTCAAAGGATGAGCCTTGCACCTGTTCTCATTGCGGCAGTAAAAATATTCATCAGGATCCCGATACCCTTGATACTTGGTTCTCATCTGCCCTTTGGCCTTTCTCAACTTTGGGCTTCCCCGAAAAAACTCCCGAGCTTGAGTATTTTTATCCTACAAATACTCTTGTTACAGGTTACGATATTATTTTCTTCTGGGTAGCAAGAATGATATTTTCTGCCGTTGAGCATACAGGAAATGTTCCTTTTGATACAGTATTTATCCACGGACTTGTTCGTGATGCACAGGGCAGAAAAATGAGTAAATCTCTTGGCAACGGTATTGACCCTCTTGAGATTATAGCCCAGTACGGCGCAGACGCTCTTCGCTTTACACTTGCCACAGGTAACTCACCCGGAAACGATATGCGTTTCTCTGACGACAAAGTAAAAGCGTCAAGAAACTTTGCAAATAAGCTTTGGAACGCCGCAAGATTTGTCCTTATGTATCTCGATGACGAATTTGAGTATAACGGACTTCCCGACAATCTTGATATTGAGGATAAGTGGATTATTTCAAAGGTAAATACCCTTGCTAAAGAAGTAACCGATAACCTTGAGAAATTTGAACTTGGTATCGCTATTCAAAAACTTTATGATTTTATATGGGACGTTTTCTGCGACTGGTACATTGAGATTGCAAAAATCAGACTTCAGGGTGCAGACAAGCAGGCAAAGGACAATGCAATCAGCGTACTTGTATACGTTCTTACAGATATTCTTAAACTGCTTCATCCGTTTATGCCTTTCATTACCGAGGAAATTTATCAGGCTCTTCCTCATTCAGACGAGTCAATTATGATTTCAAAGTGGGTAGAGTTTGACGAAAATCTTTCTTTTGCCGATGACGAGGCAGAAATGGAAAGAATTATGAAAGCCATTAAAGCTATTCGTAACAGAAGAGCAGAAATGAATATTCCTCCAAGCAGAAAAGCAAAGGTATACGTTGAGACCGCTTTTGAGGATACATTTAAAAACGGCGCAGAGTTTATTATAAGACTTGCATCGTCAAATGAAGTAGAGGTAGGCTCATCTTTTGACAGTCTTGAAAACACTGTAACCATTATTACTGACGACGCAAAAATCTATATCCCTATGGGCGACCTTGTTGACTTTGAGGAAGAAAGAAAGCGCCTTGAAAAAGAGCTTGACAAAGCGCAGGATAAACTTGATTTCATTATGAAGAAATTGTCAAATCCCGGCTTTGTAAATAAAGCTCCCGAAAAGGTTGTAAATCAAAACAAGGAAGATGCCAAAAAGCTTGAGGAGAAGATTGAAAACATTAAAAATTCAATCGCTTCATTAGGTGAGTAATATATGAATTATAACGATGCGTTAAATTTCATAGAAAAAAAGCAAAGCCTCGGTATTAAACCGGGGCTTGCTCGCATTATGTCTCTTTTGGAAAGTATGGATAAGGCGCAGGATAAAATAAAAGTTATCCACGTTGCAGGCACAAACGGTAAAGGCACAGTATCGTCAACAATCGCAAAGTGCCTTGAAAATGCAGGGTACAAAGTGGGGCTTTTCACATCTCCTTGGGTCATTGATTACAGAGAGCAGATACAGATAAACGGCGAATTTATCCCTAAAAATGTTTTTGCCGATTATGTTGATAAATATAAAAAAGCAGACGCGACGGAATTTGAACTGCTAACAGGTATAATGTATAAATATTTTGCAGACAGTCACGTTGACTATGCCGTTATTGAGTGCGGTATGGGCGGCAAGGGTGATGCAACTAATACCGAAAAACACAATTTAAGCGTTATTACATCTGTTGCAGTGGACCATACTGCTTTTTTAGGCGATACAGTAGAAAAAATTGCTCTTGAAAAATCAGGGATTATTCGTGAAAATTCCACCTGCGTGCTTTATCCCAATCCTGATTGCGAAAATGTGTTTGAGAAAGTATGTCTTAAATCAAATACCAAACTTGTCAAAATCAGCGACCTTGGCGACTATGATAAAAACAATCTTGAAACAGTAAAAGCCGTATTGCGTGAGCTGAAAATAAGCAGCAGGTATTTTGCAAATGAAACGGTTAAACTTCCTGCAAGGTGTGAAAAAATCGGAAGCGTTCTTCTTGACGGTGGGCATAATATTAATTCTGCCTTAACTCTTGCGCCGAAACTTAATGGCGAGGTTGCCGTTATAGGTATGATGAAGGATAAGGACGTAGAAGGCTATCTGTCTTTAATAGCGCCGAAATGCAAAATGATAATTGCAACAACTCCCGATAACCCACGTTCAATGCCCTGCCAAGAACTTGCCGAAATAGCAAAAAAATACTGTAATAACGTTACTTTTGAGGAAAATCCGCAAAAAGCAGTTGAAATTGCAAAAAAATCAAATCTTTCCCTTGTATGCGGCTCATTTTTTCTTGCGAGAGAAATCAGAAAAGATTTGTTATAATACAAAATACGATAAAATATTTAATACCAATCTGTTAAAGTATTAGCAGATTGGTATTTTTTTATGGAGTGAAAAATAATGAATGTTACAATCGAGTCAAGCGGCAGCGTAGTTATTGCTTATTTAATAGGTGAAATTGACCACCATACTGCGTCTGGGGTGCGTGAAAAAATAGACGATGCAATAATCACCAAAAAGCCTACTCACCTTATCATTGATTTTAAAAACGTCACGTTTATGGATTCTTCGGGTATAGGGCTTGTAATGGGCAGATACAGGCTGATTCAAAGTGTCTCCCAAACTGCCACGCTGGAAATAAAAAATGTTACAATCCAAACCAAAAAGATTATGGAGCTTGCGGGGCTGGGGAGAATAGCAATTATCAAGGAGGTAAAGGACGTTGAAAATAAATGAGTTTAAATTAACCTTTGACAGTAAAAGTGTCAACGAGGCGTTTGCAAGAGTTGTAGTATCCTCTTTTGCATCACAGCTTGACCCTAATTTAGAGGAGATTGCCGACGTTAAAACAGCGGTGAGCGAGGCGGTTACTAACTGTATCGTCCACGGCTATAAAGATACCACGGGCAAAATTTACATAACAGGAACAATCGATAACAAGAATAATTTAAAAATAACAGTTAAGGACAAGGGGTGCGGTATTAAGGACATACATCAGGCAATGACCCCACTGTTTACAACAGGCGAAGGAGATAGGGCAGGTTTGGGCTTTACCGTTATGGAAAGTTTCTGCGACAAACTCACCGTTAAATCAAAAGAGGGAAAGGGCACTACTGTAATACTTGTTAAAAAAATAGAAGGCAAATCAAAATGGTAACGTCTGATCGTGACAAAATGATTACCGATAATATAGGACTTGTTCACGCCGTTGCAAACCGTTTCAGAGGCAGGGGAGCTGATTATGACGATTTGTTTCAAAGCGGCTGTGTAGGTCTTGTGAAAGCGGTGGACAACTTTGACGAAAGCAAGGGCTTTGCTTTTTCTACATATGCCGTGCCTGTAATTATGGGCGAAATAAGGCGCATTTTCAGAGACGGCGGCGCTATAAAGGTAAGCAGAACCCTTAAAGAAAAAGCTATCAAAGCACAGTCAATACGCGATAAGTTTATTCGCAGGGAACTTCG
>CALWVQ010000041.1 GCA_944385025.1 uncultured Eubacterium sp. | reverse complement strand
CGAGCGACATATCCTTCTTGAAAATGACTTTAAGCTTTATTCTTATGGTGAAATATTAAACCTTCAAGAGAGATATTTTGCTTATATGGCGTGCTGCGCTTCCAGCGAAAAGCTTTTTGTTTCTTATCTTGGCAATATGGGTAAGGATAGCGCACCGTCAGAAATTGTTACTTCAATTAAATCTGTTTTTGATGATATAAAGGAATATAAGTATACCGATATTGATGATATCGATTTAATTGAAACAAAATCAAACGCTTTTGAGCTGATGAGCGAAAATTTTCTCATTAATACTGAATTTTACTCTTCTCTTAAAGAGTATTTTTCAAAAGATCCGAGATTTGCTGCAGTAAAATCTCTTGCTCTAAATGAACAGGCAAAAATTCGCAATGCTGAAATTTCCACCGAACTATTTGGCTATAATATGTACATATCGGCATCAAGAATAGAGGATTACTACAACTGCGCTTTCAGGTATTTTTGTAAATACGGTTTAGGGGCAAGGCCACGAAAAAAAGCTGAGATTAATCCTATGGAACGTGGAACGCTTATTCACTATGTTCTTGAACATATTCTTTCAAAATACGGCAGTAAAAAACTTTCACTGATGAGTGAAAAAGAAATTATCGATTGTGTAAACGATCTTGTAAGCGAATATTTTGTATCTGTTATGGGAAATGCTCAAGATCTTAACGAAAGATTTAAGTATAATTTTAAACGTCTTTCAAGGCTTATTTACAGTGTTGTAATTCATTTGTCACAAGAGTTTAAAGACAGCGATTTTGAAGCGAAAGCATTTGAACTTGCTATTGACAAAGATGCTTCTGTAAAGCCTGAAATTATTAATCTTGCAGACGGAGGCACTGTTCAGATTCGAGGCTCAATAGACCGTGTTGATACATATAAGAAAAATGACGAAACATATGTACGTGTAGTTGACTATAAATCCGGAAATAAAGAATTTAATTTATCTGATATTCTCTATGGTTTAAACCTTCAGATGTTTGTCTATCTTTTCTCACTTACACAGGATAAAGATGCCGATTTAACCGGTATTCCTGCAGGAGTGCTTTATATGCATTCTTCAAGAAATGTTTTTTCCTTTGACAGCAAAAAAGATGCCGGTGAAAATCTTTCGTCTACTGAAAACGATTCATTTAAAATGAAAGGTATTGTTCTTGACGTAAACGACGGTGAAATCGCTGTGGCAATGGAGCACGATTTACAAGGCAAATTTATCCCTGTAAAACGTAAGAAAAGCGGAGAGCTGACAGGTCAACTTGCTTCTCTTGAAGAGCTTGGAAACATCCATAAAAAAATTAACAGCCTCATTGCAGAAATGGGAAATGAACTTCATAAGGGTAATGTCAGCCGTAACCCTGTATGGAACAAGAATCACAAAAATGTGTGCGATTATTGTGATTTTAAAGATGTTTGCGCAAATTCGAAATTAATTGAGAACAGAATTTGCAGTGACTTAACGGACAGTCAGGTTAAAGAAGAATTAGCAAAGGAGTATGATGAAAATGCCGCAGTGGACAACACAGCAAAATAATGCAATAACTGCCCGCGGCAGAAATATTTTGGTAAGTGCCGCTGCAGGAAGCGGTAAAACGGCTGTTTTAGTTGAAAGAGTAAAACAGTTAATAACTGATAAAAGTAACCCTGTAAGCATAGATAAACTTCTCATTGTCACGTTTACAAATGCAGCCGCATCAGAAATGAAATCAAGAATTTCAAAAGCTCTTAACGACTGCATTAGAGAAAATCCAAATGATGACTACTACAGAAAACAATTATCCCTGCTGCCCGGCGCCAAAATATCTACAATTGACTCATTTTGCACAAATTTAGTGCGTGAACACTTTTATGAATTATCAATCAACCAAGACTTTAGTATTTTAGATGACAGCGAGTTACAACTTCTTGAAGATGGGGTAATAAGCGACATTTTGGACGAGAACTTTGAAAAAGGGGATAGGGATTTTATATCTCTTATCGAAAACTTTACTACTCCTAATAACGACAAACCTATAACAGAAGCAGTTAAAAGGCTCTTGAGTTTTATTTATGCACAGCCTTTTCCTTACGTGTGGCTTGAAAAAGCTGTTGAACAGTACAATCCCAGCATTCCTTTTTCAAAAACGGTATGGTACAGCTATATTATCAATCATATTGAAAATCTGATTGAATTGGGTATTTCTCTGGTAAAAGAAAATATTTCTCTTGTTGATTTTGGCGACGAAAAAGTTAACCAAAAATTCTTTGATGTTTTGAACGATGATTTAACTGAATTTACACGATTTAAAAACTCTTTAGAAATCAGTTGGAACAGCGCTGTAAATGAACGAGACCCTGTTTTTTTGCGCTTTCCGTCTTCTAAAAAAGCCGATTCTTCCGTGACGTCAAAAATGAAAAGTAACCGAGATATTTACAAAAAGCTTTTGACAGCGGATATTAAGGCTTTTTTAAGTGACGACGAAGAAAATTATAAGAACGATGCAATAATCCTTTACAGACAGCTTAGAGCCCTTGCAAAACTTGTTAAAGAAGTTGACAGCAGACTTATAGAAGAAAAAAAAGAAAGAAACGGGTTTTCTTTTTCTGACATTGAACATTTTGCAATTAATCTGCTGTTCAAACTTGATGCAGACGGCAATGTTATCAGAACACAGCTTGCAAAATCATTGTCAGAAGAATTTGCTGAAATACTTGTTGATGAGTATCAGGATACCAACGAAGCCCAAGACCTTTTGTTTACCTATCTTTCAAACGGTAAGAATATGTTCACTGTGGGCGATATTAAACAGAGTATTTACAGATTCAGGCTTGCAATGCCTCACATATTCAACAATAAGAAAAAAAGTTACGCTGATTATAACGAAAACGACAATGAAATTAATTCTAAAATTATTTTAGATAAGAATTTCAGAAGCAGAAAAGGTATCTGCTCTTATGTCAATTTTGTATTTTCAAACATAATGAGTGAGGAACTCGGCGAACTAAACTACGACGAATCTGAATTTTTAAATTACGGAGCTGACTATGATGACAGTGACATTCCCAGCGCCTGTATTAATATTCTTGACGGCGTTTCAGGGGACACTACTGATGAGAAAGAGGCTGCTTTTATCGCCAAAACGATAATTAATAAAGTTAACTCAGGTGAAATGATAAAAGACGGCGATAGTTACAGAAAAATTCAGTACAGCGATTTTGTAATCCTTATGAGAAGTCTTAAAAATCATATAGGAAATTACGAAAAGGTACTTACAGAATATTCGATTCCCGTTGTTTGCGACAATTCTACAAACTTATTTGAAAATAATGAAATAAGAATTCTTTTATCAATGCTCAGAACAGTGGACAATCCAACACAGGATATTCCACTCCTTGCCACTCTTATGTCACCGTTTTACTCTTTTACAGAAGATGAACTTGCACAAATTAAACTGAATTCCAACGGGTCCGGTTTGTATTCATCTGTGTTTAGCAGTAAAAGCGATAAAGTCAGATCTTTTCTTGACGATCAAGCTGAACTCAGGAGAATTGCCGTTACAATGTCTGTATCATCTTTTATAAGGTATCTGGTCGAAGACAGGGGTATGCTGGCTTTTATAAACGCAATGGGCAATGCAAAGCAACGATACCAAAACATTCTGAAATTTATTTCTTTTGCACAAACTTTTGATAACGGCAGTAACGTAGGTCTTACAGCTTTTATCAGGTATATCGATAAAATCATCGAGTCTGACAGAAGCGTTGATTCTTCAACTCTCAACGGGGCAGGGGAGAATGCAGTAAAAATTATGACTGTTCACCATTCAAAAGGACTTGAATTCCCGATTGTTATCCTTGCAGGAGCTGACAGGCAATATAACAAAAGTGATTTAAATGACAAGCTTTTGCTCAATTCAAAGTTCGGTTTGGGAATTAAATGTCACAATGAAGAGTTAATGTACCAGTATAAATCTCTGCCTTATACAGTTATAAGGGATAAAAATGCGTCAGAGCTTATGAGCGAAAATCTGCGTGTTTTGTATGTCGCTATGACAAGAGCAAAGGAGCAGTTCATAACCTTTATAACCTGCAAAAATCTTGAAAGTAAATTAAAAAGATTGAGTTCAATGATTATTAACGGCAAAGTTAACTCATATCTTGCAGGAAAAATTAATTACGACAGCGAGCTTTTGCTTCTTTCGCTTTTAACTCATAAAGACGCAGAAAAACTGAGAGAATATATTCAAATCGATATACCTGTTAAAACAAGTGATTTTACACTTGATATTAATGTTATTGATGAAATTGAGTTAAATGAAATTAACGATGTGGTCGATTTTGTTGAACCAAACTGCGATACGATAAAAAAAATATCGGAAAAACTTGAATATAAGTACAGCAGAAAAGAGTTAGAAGGCATTTCTTCAAAACTTACTGCATCAACTCTCGACCGTATGGACAGTTCATTTAAATACATAGCTTCTTCAAAGCCGGCTTTTTTAAATAAATCAGGATTGACTCCGGCGCAAAGAGGAACAGCAATGCACACATTTATGCAGTTTTGTAGTTACGAAAACGCAGAAAAATCGCTGGAAAACGAAATTAGCAGACTTTACTCTATGGGATATCTTACTGAAGAACAGGCTTCCTCGTTAGACAGAGAAAAGCTTACCGAATTCTTTAAAAGCGATTTTGCAAAAAGAATGTTTGCTTCTGATAAAATTTACAGAGAGGTAAAAATATCATCTTTTGTCAAGGCTTGCGATATTTACAACACACATTTTGACGACGATATATTGGTTCAGGGAATTGCAGACTGCGTGTTTGAAGAAAACGGCCAACTGATTCTTGTTGACTACAAAACTGACAAAGTAAATAGCGAAAGAGAACTGATTGAAAGATATACAAGGCAAATTGATTTTTACAAAAAAACCCTTGAAAAAACTTTTAAAATGCCCGTTCGAGAAGCTGTATTATACAGTTTTCATATGGGAAAAGTATGCTATTATAAATAATTAAAAAAAATGCTTGCAATTTGTAGTATGTTGTGTTAATATATCAAAGCATAATTAGATTATTTGCAAAGAGGTGAAAGTAATGAAAGACGGAATTCATCCAAACTATGATACTTGTACTGTAAAATGTGCTTGTGGCAATACTTTTGAAACAAAGAGCACTAAAAGCGAATTAAAGGTTGATATCTGCTCAAAATGTCATCCATTTTTTACCGGTAAGCAGAAGCTTGTTGATACAGGCGGACGTGTTGACAGATTCAATAAGAGATACGCAAGAAAAGGCTAATCTGTTTTGTACGGCAACGGTATTTTATATCGTTGCCTTTGTTTTTGGAGAATTTATGAAAGAATACCGTACTGTTGAATTTGAAAACTGCGATGAGTTTATCGAAAAAAAATCAAGATTTATCGGATATGTTAAACCTGTCAAAACTGCGGAAGAGGCAACACAATTTATAAATTCAATTAAATCAAAGCACTGGGACGCTACTCACAATGTATCAGCCTATGTTTTAAGGGAAAATAATATTCAGCGTTCAAGCGACGACGGCGAACCTAGCGGAACAGCAGGCGTTCCTGTGCTTGACGTGCTGTTAAAAGAAAGCCTTGTTGATTTGTGCGTTGTTGTTACAAGATACTTCGGCGGAACTCTTCTCGGTGCAGGCGGTCTTATCAGAGCCTATTCTCACGCATCTAAACTTGCTGTTAATTCCGGTAAAATCATCACTATGGCACCCTGCAAAATTTTATGCTGCAGTATTGATTACAGTTTTTTTGACCGTTTTAATATTTTGATTAATGATATGGGTGCAAATATTGAAAATACCGAATTTGCAGACAGTATATCTATAACCTTCACAATAAAAGCACAGTTAAAAGACGAATTATCCCGCAAGCTGACTGAAATAAGCAACGGTAAATATACAGTCACTGAAGTGGGAGAAAAATTTGCAAAAATTAATGAATAAAAAAAATTAAACCTGCCAATCATTTACCTGAAAGGCAGGTTTTTTTATTGAAAATACTTAAAATATTTATTCCATCATTTTTAATTTTTACATTATTATTCAGTTTATTCAAACCTCTAATTGACACGTCTGAAAAAATCAGCGAAAACGTATTAAGACTTCATATTTTAGCTAATTCCGACAGCACTTACGACCAAAACGTAAAACTGCAGCTTAAAAACTATATTGTGGAAGCCACATCAAACATTTTTAACGGTGAAACAGCAGCGGAAAACACTGTAATTGCCACGAAGAACACCGATTATATTCAAAATCTCTGCAATAACTATCTTGACAAAAACGGTATAAACTATGACGCAACCGTAAAGGTAGTAAATGAATTCTTTGAAACAAGGGTATATGACGACTTTACTCTGCCTGCGGGAAATTATGATGCAATAAGAATAGAATTAGGGCAGGGGAGCGGTCATAATTGGTGGTGCATTGTTTTTCCCAGCGTCTGCTTGTCAGCCTGTACCACTTCGATGGATGATTACCTCTCTGATGAAGAAATGGATTTGATAACAGGGGGATATACTCCTAAGTTTAAAGTAATTGAAATATATGAGAAACTTAAAAATGAAATAAAACAAAAAGAGAAAGCCTGAACAATAAGTTCAGGCTTTCTTGGTGCCGATGGCGGGGGTCGAACCCGCACCCTGTTGCCAGGACTGGATTTTGAGTCCAGCACGTCTGCCAATTCCATCACATCGGCGTGTATTACAGCAAGTTATAATAATTGCTGTAATTGGTGCTGGTGACCGGACTTGAACCGGTACGGTGTTGCCACCGAGGGATTTTAAGTCCCTTGCGTCTGCCTATTCCGCCACACCAGCGTACAACAGATATAATAATAAATTTTACCCCTAAAGTCAATAGTTATTTTAAATTAT
>CALWVQ010000040.1 GCA_944385025.1 uncultured Eubacterium sp. | reverse complement strand
AACAAAATCTTGAAAAGTCTGTTCAAGCAGTGAATTTAAACTTTTTGCAAGAGTATCTTCACAATTATACACACCCATCAATACTGAAATTTTAGCTTCCATTACTTAACCCCAACAATTTTTTTCTATCTTCTAAAATGTAACTGAATAATTTTTTTTGTTCAAAATTGTTTTTTGCAAACTCAATTCCATTTTTTTCACATTTAACACAAAATTCTCTATCATTTAATACTTTTTTCATTGCCATGGTAAGAGTTTCAACATCAGCTTTTTTAACAATAATGCCTGTTTCTCCATCAATCATAGCGTCAGTTGGACCAGGAATATCAGATACAATTACAGGCAGCCCCATAGCCTCTGCTTCAACAACACCCATTCCAAAACCTTCTCGGTAACTGGGCAATATATAACAATCCATCGCAGATAAATACTGTTCTACAACATCTGTATATCCCACAAAAATAATTTTGTTGTTTGTTTGTGCCTGCGTAAGCAGTTCTTTACTTATGGTATTATCTATCTCACTTGGACCTACAAGCATCAGATATACATTAGCATTGATTTTTACTATACTATTGAATGCTTCAAAAAGTTCATTAATACCCTTATCTCTTGTAATTCTGCCTACAAAGCCATAAACAAAATCATTTTCATGAATTCCAAGATTGTTTCTGATTAATAACCTGTATTTTTTTTTATTTTCAACATTAAACTTATCTAACTTTACACCGCAGGCACTTCCGTTCCAAATGACTGAACCCTTATCTTTAGGGTACAAACCAATTTCATGTGCAAAATTGAGATTACTTTCACTATCTGGTTCAATATGAGTTGAAAGACTACATACGCACTGTTCTTCAAATTGAAATATTTTTCGTTTTAAACCTGAAAAGCCTACAAATGCCATTCCCCATTGACAATAGAGTCTCACAGGCACTCTTGCTATTTTACCCGCTAATGAGGCATACAAAGAGGCATTAGGTGTTGAGTATTGAATCAAGTCAAATTTTTCTTTTTTAAATATTCTTTTCATCTGAAGCATTGCTTTAATTCCGGCAATACTTATTCCTCTCTCCATAGGAACAGGTATAAAATGAATATACTCTGGGAGTTTTTGTGCAAATTCTTCATCATCGTTACAAATAAAAGTTATATCCCAATCCGTATTATTATGAATATATTTTGCAGTTTCTAATACAAATGTCTTTAGAGTCAAAGAAACTGTTGTTATAAAACAAATCTTTTTCATTTAATCTTCCTTGCAGGTACGCCTACATAGGTACCGCTTTCTGTTATATCTTTAACTATTACCGATCCGGCTCCTATAATACAGTCCGGAGCTATATAAATCACCTGTTTTGTACAAGAACCTGCTCCTATATGAGTTGATTTTCCAACCCTTACAATACCGGAAAGGGTTACATTTGGTGAGATATGAACAAAATCTTCAAGAGAGTTGTCGTGTTCAACAACAGCTGCGGTATTTATAATACAGTGTTTTCCTATTTTTGCATTAGAATTGATTACTGCATTTGCCATGACCACTGTACCATCGCCGATTTCGACGTCTAAAGAAGAAATTACGGCGGTTGGATGAATTGCGGTATACCACTTAACTGGCAAAGCATTAGCAATCCTTTCTCTAACATAAGGATTTCCGATGCCGATTACAAAGCAGCAATCTTTCCACTTTAAATAATCGGGTACTGCTCCCAAAACCTCAATACCTGAAATGACGGTTCCCTTTTCAATTCCGTCGTCAAGGAAGCCAACAACCTTATCTCCTGACTTGATAACAATATCAGCGATAACTTTTCCATGGCCGCTGGCGCCTATGATTACTACTGATTCAGACATTTTCCGTCTCCTCTTTCTTTTCGGGTGTTCCTGTAAATGCTTCCATAGTAGCGCTTGTGTCAGAGCTTATACCATCTCGTTTAATAACGTTTTTAACTGTCATAAACAGAATTTTAATGTCAAGGGCAAGGCTTAAATTATCTACGTAGTAGACATCCATATCAAACTTATCTTCCCAGGTAACTGAATTTCTGCCGTTTACCTGTGCCCAGCCTGAAAGTCCCGGCTTAACCTCTGCTCTTCTTGCCTGATGCTCATTATAAAGAGGTATGTACTGAACAAGAAGGGGTCTTGGACCTATTACCGACATATCTCCTTTAAGAATATTTATCAGTTCGGGCAGTTCGTCAATACTTGTGTTTCTTAAAAACTGACCGAACTTTGTAAGCCTTACCTCATCGGGAAGGAGCTCGCCGTTTTCATCTCTTTCATCAGTCATTGTTCTAAATTTGTAAAGAGTGAAAACTTTATTATTAAGCCCCGGTCTTTCCTGTTTAAAAATAACAGGAGAGCCCAATTTTACTTTAACGAGAACTGCAACCACAGCAAGCAAAAGAGAAAACACAATAAGAGCAAGAAAAGCTGATACAAAGTCAAATAAACGCTTTATGTGTTTGTACATTGCTATCTACCCTCTCAAGTTAATTAATCAAAACACTGCTTTATGGCTTCAATGATTATATCCTGCTCGTCGGGAGTCATTTTGTTATCGCTGGGCAGACAAAGACCTCTATTGAAAATATCCATTCCTGCATCTACTGCCTCGCCTGCAATATATGCATTAGTTCTTGCTCTGCCGTTTCCGTCTTTAGTAACAAATCCATTATTCCTGTATATCGGCTGTGCGTGCATTGGTTTCCAAATAGGTCTGCCTTCTGCGTTAATGGAGGCAAGCTTATCAAGAATTTCCTGGGGGCAGGATTTGCCTTTTTCGCTTATATAGCAGTAGTCGCTGTCATCACGAACCTGCTTACACATTGCATCCTTATCAATAATCATACATGAAAGCCAGAAATTAGGCTCGCTGTTTTTTTCATCGTAAGGATTCATTTTTACAGGAAGGTCTTTTAAGCCCTCTTTGTATCTCTCATAAATAGCCTTTTTCTGCGCAATATGCTCCTCAAGATAAGGAATTTGTCCTCTGACTACTCCTGCAATTACATTTGACATTCTGTAATTATAGCCGATTTCCTCGTGCTGATACCA
>CALWVQ010000039.1 GCA_944385025.1 uncultured Eubacterium sp. | reverse complement strand
CTCTGCTGGAATTTTTCTTTAATCTGAGGTCCTGCAACCTGAATGAGAATAACGATAATAAGGATAATGCCCTTGATTGTATCGTTGATAAGAGAATCCATTTTAAGAGCAACGATAATCTTGTCGATAACCGTATAGCTGAGAGCACCGAAGAACACGCCTAAAATTCGTCCCTTACCGCCGCTCATTGCAATACCGCCCAAAACTACTGCGGCGATTGCATACATTTCGTAGCTTGTACCTGTTGTTGCAGGGTCTGATGAGCCGTTCATCGCAATCCAAAGGAATGAGCCCACGCCAACCATAACGCCTGTAATAACAAACACGCTAACCTTAATTGCAGAAACATTTATACCTGCAAGAGCTGCTGCCTTTTGATTGCTGCCTACTGCGTAGATTTTTTTACCGTACTTTGTACTGGTTGAGATAAACACAAACAGCGCCGTCATAAGTATAAGAATTATACCTACGATTGGAATTGTGGCAAGAGTTCCGTTACCGAAACTATAAAAGCTCTGATATGTACTCAAGTCGGTTGACATTTTATAAACCGAGCTTCCTCCGCCGATAAGGTCCTTACTTACGTGCTGGCACAGATACTGGGTAAAAGATCTGAAAATAAGCATCGTTGCAAGGGTTACAATAAAGGCAGGCATTTTTACCGCACCGACTAACACACCGTTAAGAAGTCCCAATATACCGCCGAAAACTATGGCGAATATCAGAGTTATAAATATGTTGTTAGTGGTGTTAAATACCATTACGGAGAAGCCGCTGACCATCGCAAGCATTGAACCTACGGAAAGGTCAATTTCGCCGGTCAGACAAACAAGGCCCATACCTATACCGATTATACCGATAACTGTTGAGTGACGGAATATATTCATAACGCCGCTCCATGTCAAGCCGCCTTGGCTGGTGATGGCGTAAATAATAAATATAACCGCAAATACTATAATGTAGCTGTATTGGGAAATAACAGACCCGATTGAAAGCCTGCCTTCCTTTTTTGCAATTTTATTGCCCATTACATTGCCTCCTTAAACGTACCTGTTGAGTACATCATCACTTTTTCTTCATCAATTTCACTGTGAGGTAATACCTTAACTATTCTGCCGTTATAAAATACTGCGCAGTAGTCAGCAACCTTTTGCAGCTCGGGTATTTCCAAAGTATTGATGATTATTGTTTTGCCTGATTCGGCAAGCTTTAATATAAGCTTGTATATTTCCGCCTTGGCGCCTACGTCAATACCCTGTGTAGGATTGTCAAACAGAAGAATGTCTGCCTGCGTATTAAGCCATCTGGCGATAAACACTTTTTGCTGATTGCCGCCGCTTAATGATGTTACAGCGTCGTTTTCAGACTGTGCTTTTATGTGTAATTCCTCTTTAAAGGAGGCATATTTTTCTATCTCTTTCTTTTTGTTTATCAGCGGTTTCTTACCTGACAGGGTATGCTCGCTGATATATGTATTTTCAAGAAGTGACATATCGGGCAAAACAGAGTTTTCTTTTCTGTTAGCGGGAAGCATTGCAATTTTATCCTTCATTGCGCTGTGAATCGAGGCTTTATGAAGCGGTTTTGAATTTACATAAATATTACCGCTGTATGTTCCGCCTGCACCAAATACGCACTGCATAAATTCGCTGGAGCCTGCGCCCTGCAATCCCGTAAGACCGATTACCTGCCCTTTCTTAACTTCCAAATTTACGTTTCTGAAACCGGTTCCTGTAAGATTTTCAATCTTCAAAACAGTTTCGCCGAACTCACGGGGCGAATAAACATCCTCATTTGAATATTTTTCGCCTACCATTTTTTTAGTTACCTCTTCGGGAGTGGTATCTTTTATGTCGCCTTCGCAGATGAAGTTGCCGTTTCTGAATACAGTGTATCTGTCGGCAATTTCAAATATCTCGGGCATTTTGTGACTTATAAATATAAACGATGTTCCGTTTTTCTTAAGTGAACGGATAATTGAAAATAAATGCTCAATATCGTCGTTTGTAAGCGACGTGGTGGGCTCATCTAAAATCAAAAGCTTTGCATCAAAGAACAGCGCCTTGGCAATTTCCAAAAGCTGCTTTTTACTGGTTTTAAGATTTGCCACAAGTTCGTTTGGGTCAATATCAACGCCAAGTCTTTCAAAAAGCGCCTTGCTTTCCTTAATCATTTTCTTTTTATCAAGAACGCCAAGCTTATTTTTGTACTCTTTATTAAGGAATATATTCTCATATACCTTTAAATCGTTGAACAGATTAAGCTCCTGATGAACAAAGGCAATACCCATTGCCTCGCTTTCCTTGACGGAGGTGTGTGCAATCTTTTTGCCGTCAAACGTAATATCGCCGCCGTCCCAAGGAATAACGCCTGTAAGAAGATTCATAAGAGTTGATTTTCCGGCACCGTTTTCACCCAAAAGAGCATGCACTTCACCGGTATTTACATTTAGATTAACTCCGTGTAATACCGAAACACCGTTAAAAGATTTATGAATATCTTTCATTTCCAGAAGCTTCATTTTAATTCCCTCTTTTGACTGCTAATGTGCAAGACCGTTGCCGGTCTTGCACATTATTCTTATGTTTTGTTTGTATTGATATTTTTTGTTATTAGCTGAATGACTTGTATTCGCTTACGTTTTCAGGAGTTACGTTTTCACAAGCGATAACGTGATCCTGTGTTACCTCTTTGCCGTCAAGATAGTCAACCATATCCTGAATAGCTGTCTGAATCATTGAAGGTGAATATGTTACAGACATGATACCGCCGCACTGTGCAGAAAGGTCTGTATAGCTTTCGCCGCGAAGTACTGCATAGAGTTCCTCAAGTCCGCCGCAGCCTGTAATGAAAGGCTTGGTCTCAAGGAATGCTGTCTTTGTGGAATCGGCAATACCGCCGCCCTGAAGAGCCTCAAGGATACCCATTGTAAGCTCGTCGTCCTGTGCATAGAACCACTTAATCTTTGCATTGTTAGCGTCGCCCATAAGAGTCTCGAATGATGTCTTAGTATCACTTCTGCTCCAGTTCATAGCACCTGAATAAGTGATAGACTTAAGGTCATCCTCTGACCATTTTTTGTCGTCAGCGATTGTCTGTCCGTCGAATGTAAGCTCGCCTGTAAGATACTTTGTAAAGCCTTCGTTACGAAGAGTTGTTACTGAAGATGTGTCGCCCTCATAAACATAAACAGCGTCGCCGGGCTTAAGTCCGTTTTCAACGAAGTATGCTGCTGCACCTGCGCCGATACCCTCGTTATCGCCCTTTACGTTAGATACTGCTGATGAAGAAACTGCCTCGATAATACGGTCAAATGCTACGTAAGGAATACCTGCGTCAACAAGCTTCTGAATAGCTGACTGAACTGTATCGTCCATAGGCTGAACAACTACTGCGATGTTCTTCTCGCCTTTAGCAACAATATCCTCAATCTTTGTAATCTGGTCTGCAGCGTTTGCAGCTGTAATAACCTCAGCTGTGTAAGTACCTGCATTATTGATTTCCTCTGCTTTTTCCTTTGCAAAAGTTGCTACTGAACCGGTCCAGCCGTGATCTTCAGCAGCGGTCAAAATGTAAATGTGTGCGTTTGCCGTAGAAGTTCCGCCTGATCCTTCGTCACCTGTCTTGGAGCAAGCTGCAAAGCAAGCAACAACCATAAGAGCTGCCAGAATTACGGCAATAATCTTTTTTAGTTTCATAAAAATTTACCCTCCAAATAATATTTATATATCCGCTTTTGCGGTTATATACTAAATTACAAATTGGTCCATATAACGCTTTGAAAGAATTATACTGTCCTCGATTCTTTCCTTGCTGTCTTCGAACGCTCTGTCCTCAACCTCAATACAAACAAAAGAGTCATACCCTATATCTGTCAGCGCACTTACGTATGCTCCCCAGTCAACGTCACCCAAACCTGGAAGTTTGGGAGCCATATAATCAAGGGGATACGCCATTGTACCGCACCTTTTGAGCTTTTCGGGACAAAGCTTAATGTCCTTAAAATGAACGTGGAAAATTTTATCCTTAAACTCGTAAAGCGGAGCAATGTAATCCATCATCTGCCATACGAAGTGTGACGGGTCATAGTTAATGCCCAAATAATCACTGTGAAGAATATCGAAAACCTTGTGCCAAATAACCGGAGTGGTCATTAAATTCTGACCTCCCGGCCACTGATCAGCCCCGAAAAGCATAGGGCAGTTTTCGATTCCTATTTTCACTTTTTTCTCTTCTGCGTGATTGATAATAGGTCTCCATACCTCTTCAAGCTCTGCAAGATTTTCATCAACCGTCTTATACTGATTCCTTCCTATAAAGGTAGTAACCATATTGATTCCCAGCTTTGCAGAAGCATCGATTACACTCATAAGGTGCTCTATATTTGCCTTGCGTTTTTCAAGGTCGCTGTCCATTGTATTGGGATAATAAGCCAGCGAGGAAATTTCAACATTTCGGTCCTTACAGTAATCAAGTATGTACTTTGCCTTTTCGTCTGTAAGACCTTCTGCATCAAGATGACTTACACCTGCGTATCTTCGTTCTGCTTTTTCCTGTTTCCACGATGCAAGCTCAACACACTTGAAGCCGTGCTGCGAGGCAAAATCAATAACCTCTTCAAAGGAATAGCCGTCAAGAATGGAGCTTACGAAACCGATTTTCATATTACCGCTACCTCCTGTTGCTTTCAATTATCACCGTTTTTCCCGTTGCGGATGATTCAATAGCCGCAAACACCGCTCTCATTGCAGGAATAACGTTTTCTGCTGAAATAGGCGGCTCCACATCATTTTCTACTGAATCCGCAAACATATCAATGATACCTGACTTTGTTTGATTATCGTTTGTCTGTATTTTATCAATATCATAGAATATTCTTTCGCCGTTTTTCTTTGTAACGGTTATGGAAAAATCGGGATCATAGTAAATCCTCATGATTCCGTTAGTCGCATATATTACTGTGGAGTTATCTTCCTCCCCGTAATAAGTCCAGCTTGCGCACATTGTACCTACAACGCCGTCGTTCATCTTGTAGATACAAAAAGCGTTGTCGTCAACACCTACAAGCTCGCCGTTTGCATCTCTTTTATCAAGAGTTGTTACCTTGGCGCTTACCTCGGTTACGTACTGTCCCGTAATATACTGTATTAAATCAGTTTTATGTACCCCTAAATCAGCCAGCGCGCCCATTGCAGCCTTCTTTTTATCAAAAAACCAACTGTTGATACCGGGGTCAATACTCCAGGTTTCAGGTCCGCAGTGACCAAAAGTGGTTTTAAAGCTTATCACTCTGCCGATTTCGCCTTTTTCAATTATTTCTTTAGCTTTCCTGTGGGCCTTTGCAAGCCTTTGATTCATACCTATCATAAGGTATTTATTATATTTGCGGGACGCCTCAAGCATTTTTTCGCAATCCTCAAGGTTTGTTGCCATTGGCTTTTCACATAAAACGTGTTTACCCGCCTTAAGCGCCTTGATAGTAATATCGGCGTGGGTGTCATTTGAGGTGCAGACAGAAACAGCATCAATATCGTTATCCTGCAAAAGCTCCTCAACACTTTCGTAAGCTTTGCCACCGTACTGTTTCGCAAGCTCCTTTGCCCGATCCATATTAAAATCGTAATAGCCTGCTATCTCGGAATAAGGATTGTCGATATATTCAGGTATATGTCTCGTTTGTGCAATTCTGCCACAACCTATAATTCCAACTTTAAACATCGGTAACCACCCCTTACGATTAAAAATTTGTGAAATGTTTTTCATTTCGATATAATCATACCACCTGATTTTTTTTCGTACAATTAGCGAAAATATTTTTTGTATATAAATTACTACTTTTATTCGGTAGTTATATGCAATTTACACAAATGATTATGAAATATTTATGAAAACTTTTCATAAATTATGAAAATTTATTGCATTTTTTCATTTATGCTCTATAATTAAAATAAATAGGATATAGGAGGTGCGCTTATGGCTAAAAAAGCAACGGTACAGGACATTGCGAAATTTGCAGGAGTGTCAAGCGCCACGGTTTCAAGAGTAATAAACCACCCTGAACTTGTAAAAGCTCAAACGGTTAAAGCAGTAGAGGACGCAATGAACGCCTTGGGAGTGGATTTCACCAAAAGCTCCGCCGACAGTGCATATTCAAGAAATATAATAGTACTAAACGTACAGGATATAAAAAACACCTTTTATCAGCAAATAATGGACGGCGCCAACATCAGCGCCAAATCTCACGGATACGACCTGATGATCACCCAGTCATCACTGAAAAAGGACAGAATCCCCGACTTTATTAAATTGCTGAAAAAAGTGGATGCCAAAGGCGTTATACTTCTTTCAATTCTGCCTATGCAAAGTCTTGAGGCGATAGCCAACGAATTTCCCGTTGTGCAGTGCAGTGAATATAACCCTGAATCAAATCTCCCTTATGTTTCAATCAACAACTATGAATCGGCAAAGCTTGCCACGGAATACTTGATTGCGTCGGGCAGAAACAAAATTGCGTTTGTTAACGGACCTTTGTCGTATCAGTACGCTGTTGAAAGGCGCAGAGGATATATGGACGCTATGAACAGCGCAGGACTGACGGTAAGACCCGACTGGTGTATTCAGCTTCCCAAAGTTGATTTTGATATGGCATACACTTCCGTAAGAAAAATGCTTGATGCAAAAATACTGCCTAATGCAATATTTGCCGTGTCCGATATTCTTGCAGCAGCGGCAGTAAAAGCAGTAAAGCAGTCTGACCTGCTTGTGCCGGAGGATATTAGTGTAGTAGGTTTTGACAATTCTCCCATATCTATTATGACCAGTCCTTCAATAACTACTGTAAGCCAGCCTGCATATCAGCTTGGTTTTTGTGCCTGTGATATGATTCACGATATTGTACTTAACTCATATCTTGATTCCAAAACAATAATGCTTAACACAGAATTTATCATAAGAGAATCCACCCAGCTCCAGCTTAGAAAAAACAGACAATAATATAAATAATCCTCTTGATTTTTCACAGAATATTTAATAGAATATAGCTAACGGGGCATTAGCGCAGCTGGGAGCGCATCACACTGGCAGTGTGGGGGTCAGGGGTTCAAGTCCCCTATGCTCCACCAAAAAGGCAGAGAACAAATTGTTCTCTGCCTTTTTCTTTTATTTTTATTCATTATGAATTGCTTTAAGGGCGCTGACTTTAACAGCACGGCTTGCGGGTGAGAGTCCGGATATAACTCCTATGCCTGTTGAAAAGCCTACGCCTATAAGAGCCAGCCACCAAGGCACTGAAGCCACAGTTACGGAGGCACTTTCTCCTTCCATCATTGAACTCATTACAACATTTGCCGCAATGTTTGCAATTACGGATACCACCCAGCTTATCGCCACGCCGATTGCTCCTCCAGCAAGTCCTATAATCCCTGCCTCGTAGAGAAACAGCGCTTTAATATCCTTAATATCACAGCCGATAACTTTCATAACGCCGATTTCTTTCGTGCGCTCGTAAACCGCCATAACCATAGTGTTACTGATGCCGAAGGCAGCAACAAACATTGAAATTGCTCCTATTGCACCAAGAACAAGCTGAACTACCGTCATAATTCTTTTTGTATAATCAAGGGAGTCTTGATCGGAGTAGCTTTCAAGTCCTACCAAGGAAATATTACTTTGAACGTCTTTAACATTATCTATATCGTTAACGTAAACATAAATTTCAGTATACTCGCTGCTCTTTTTTTCACCTGTGGTAATACGGTTATAGTCATTTATCAGCTTTTTTGCGAAATCAGTGCTTACATAAATTGCGTTTGACGCATCTAAGCCGCTGGTTTTATCTGCTTTGAGCACACCCTCCACCCTTAATTTCTCCTGGGGAGCGTTTACTGTGCCTTTACCTAAATTTGAATTGTCTACTGCACTTATGAAAAAAGTATCTGTCATAGGATTTATTTCGCACTCGGCAATCTCGTTATTCTCGTTAAACTTGAATTTAACAGGATTGCCCTGACGGTCTGTAAATCCCGTAACTGCGCTGTCGCCGAAATACGCAATATTGGCAAAATCGGAATTTATTTTTTCTCCCTCTTTAAACTTAACGCCGAATTTTTCAAGATCATTAAAGTCAATACCTATGATTGTGGCGTTTTGAGAAGTGTATTTGCCTCTTGTCACGTTAACTCCGTCAGTCATTTTAATTATGGGGACTACTGCGTCAACATCTTTGATAGATTTTAGATACTCAACTGCGCTGTCGTCAAGGGGAGAGCGCTTTTTTTCTTCATTATTGTCACTGCTGTCAAAATACTTTGGCGATGACACCGATATCTTCGCCACAGAGGAGGTACTGAACATAGACGTAATCGTATTGTTAATACCCACTCCTATTGATACCATAATAACTATTGAGCAGGTTCCTATAATAACGCCGATAACGGTAAGCTTTGTGCGTGATCTTCTGTTTTTAAGATTTTGAACAGCCATTGACAGCAAGTCAGATTTCTTCATCGAACTCATCACTGCCCTTTCCTGCTTTTTTCTTTTTGCGTACTTTAACGCCAACCACAACAGCCACTACCAATGCAACAATTACTACCGCAACAACTATAATAATAACTGTGTAATTAGGTCCGTCTTCCACAGGAACCTGTGTGTTATCCATCATCTCTTGGTATGGGTCATACTTCTCTTCAACGGTCAACGTAAATTCACGGCTGACAGAATTTTTCTCCATTCTTTCGTTTTCGTATTCAATTACCAGTTTGAGATTTGCCTCGCCTTTTGTTTCAAAGGTAACAGGCAGAGTATAGTTGCTGACAAACTGTTCGCCTGCTGCAATACCGCCCAAATATGCAGATGATAACTCATTTCCCTTACTGTCAAAAAGTTTAATAACAGCATTTGATATGTCTGTTTTTCCGCTGTTAATGATTGTAAAGGCACAGTCTGTTTCCTGGTTAACTGTTACTGTTGCCCCTGCAAGCTCAACTATACCGATTTCAAGCCTGTCCTGCTGAACAAGAGGAACACTCATTGAAAGCTCACTGCTGCCCGACTGCTTTTCACCGCTTTGGTAGTACTCGTAGAAAACTGTTGCCGTAATAGGATATACTCCCGATGCCGCAGTCGGTGCAGCCTGAAAGCTTTTTGTCAGCTTTACCGATGAGTTTGCCTTTATGGAGTTTACGGGTATTGTGTCTGTTCCCTCGGAGATTACAAACGCCTCGCCGCCTGAAAGCTTAACGATTACGTTTTTAACCTCTGTGTCCTTTGATGTATTTTTCAGATTAAAGCTTAAATCAAAAGTCTGCAATGCGGCTACATTATCCCCACCGAACGAAAAGTCGGAAACGATAATCTGAGGAGTAAGGGGAGCCTGTGAAACCTTTGAGCCGCTTACCTTAACGCTGTAATTTATCTCTGATGTTGCGGCAACCTTTTCACCGTTTTCAAAATACTCGTATGAGGCTGAAAGAGCAATAGGGTAAACGCCGTCTGCGGCAGCGTTGCTGCAGTAAAAGCTTTTTGAAAAATCTGCTTTTGCGCCCTTTGCTATTTTTGATGCGTAAATAGTGTCTGTGTCGTTATTTACTGCAAATACCTCTCCTCCCGAAAGGCGAATATTAACATTTCTTATATCCATTTCTGAACTGGTGTTTTTCAAAGTGAATTTTAAATTAAACGTATCGCCTGCAGATACAGTTTTACTGCTGACTGAATATCCCGCTGATATAAGGCTGGGGCTTAATACTGCCCCCTGTGCCGACATAGCAAATACTGAAAGCTGACTTGAAATTGCCATTACTAAAACCATTAATACAGCTAATATACTTCTTTTCCTTTTCATTTTGTTTCTCCTTTCCTCACTCCACGACTTTTCCGTCAATTACTCTTATTATCTTATCTGCATACTTTGCTACACTTTCATCGTGGGTAACAAGAACCATAGTTTGATTGTTTTTATGAATAATATCTGTTATAAGGCTCATAACCTCTTTTGTAGTTTTGCTGTCAAGATTTCCCGTAGGTTCGTCTGCAAAAATTATAGACGGATTTGAGGCAAAAGCACGGGCGATACCTACTCTCTGCTGCTGTCCGCCGCTCATTTGTGACGGCTTGTGGTGGCTTCGGTTTTCAACACCTACAAGTTTCAGCATTTCAAGGGCTCTTTTTTCTCGTTCTTTTTTATCTACTCCCTTAAACATAAGGGGAAGCGCCACATTTTCCAAGGCAGTCATTGAAGCTATTAGGTTGTAGGACTGAAACACAAATCCCGTGTACTTCTGCCTGAACAAAACAAGCTGTTTTTCGTCCATCTTATCAATTCGTTTTCCCGCAACAATTACCTTGCCTGCGCTGGGACGGTCGAGTCCCGCCAACATATTGAGAAGAGTTGATTTACCCGAACCGGACGTACCCAATATAGCGCATATCTCGCCTTTGTTAATTTTAATGTTAACGTTATCAAGGGCTTTTACCTTTTCTTCGCCCAAAACAAACACCTTGGTTAAGTCCTGCGTTTCAATAAAGCCGATGTCTTTTTCCACAATATCCCTCCTTCTGTAACTCTTGTATTATATCACATAGTACACTTGTCACCTAATAAATACCATATTTTTCTCTGCCTGTCAACACTTTTTTCAAATTAAACGTTATTTTTTATGTAGTCGCAGTATAATTTGATGATATCTATATCTGAAACAGAGTAAACCATTCTTGCCCCCACAGTATCCTCTATCTCATTAAAAACAAGCCTTCCGTTGTTAAAAAGGAAGTCGAAACCGGCGTAATCGCAGCTAACAAGATTAACTGCTTTTTCTACAAATTTTCTTTCCTCATTACTTAAAGTATAGGGTGTGGCGCCGCCGCCAAGGCAAAAATTGGAGCGAAAATCTGTTTTACTCTCTCTCAAAACAGAGGTTATAATTTCACCGCCGATTACCCACACTCTTAAATCTTTACCTAAAGTATCACAGGGCTTTTGATAAACGTAACCTTCTTCAAAAGGTTCTGCCTTGTCAAGCAAATATACCTGCTTGCCGCCTGAGCCGTCAGTTTTCTTTTTGACAACAGGTGCGCCTTTGTAATTAACAGGCATAATATCAACACCGTTTTTCTCCATAAATTCATAGCAAAGCTGTTTGTCATTGGCAAGACGTGACAGCGACGATGGATTAAAAACTCTTATGCCTTTGTTTTCAAAAAACTCACCTATTCTGTAATCGTTAGTACGGTTAATAACAAAATCGGCGTCGCCGCGGTAATTTTCGTCCACCAGCTTAATGCCGAGAAATTTTTTATATTTTTCAACTGAAAAAGCGTTTCTCTTTGCCTCTTGCAAAGTATAAATCAAAACGCCGCTCATTAAATCCTCTCCCTGATTTCATCAAAAATAATAGGTGCAATATCTATGCCATTAGTGCTCATTATATTTATAATGTGAGCATTGGAATTAACCTCGCAAACCGTGCCGTTTTCCAAAATATCAACTCCGCCGAAAGTGAGTCCGAGATGACGGCAGGCAGTAAGAGCAAGATTTTTCTCGTTTTTATTAGGCGTATAAGCAGTCATAGTTCCGCCGTTTGTAACATTAGAGCGAAAATCGGACTTATTCTCTCTTCTAACAGCGCTTACGCATCTGTTTCCAACAACCTCAATTCTTATATCCCTGCCTGTACTTTCTTTAACAAACTCCTGCAAAACAAAAGGTCTTTCTGTAACAAGGTTTAATACATCATCAACACTTTTACACAAATGAACCTGCGCCCCGAAAGAGCCGAAACATTCCTTAAACACCAGCGGCAAGCCTAAAAGATTAACAGCTTTTTCTGCAAACTCGGTCATATCCGACTTAAAATAACATTTAGGCGCAATCAGCGTTTTTGGCTGGGGCACAACTCCGTCAAGCTCAACATAAGTCCTTGCCTTATCGTCGCAAAGAGCAATCGAGTCTGAAGAGTTAAACACAGGTACTCCTGATTTTTCAATCCTTCTGGCAAGGTTTACGTCCTTGTCCCAAAAAAGCACAAAATCGCCCGTTGCCTTTTCTGTTGCAAGCTCAAGATTAGTTTTTATTTCCAGCCCAATACTCATATCTTTTGCGGTTTTCACAAGGTGGGCGTGAAGCTCATTAAATTTGTGTGTATTCAAAAAGTGATTTATTACTAATAATCCGTTCATACCATTATCTCCATAGATTAATTGTAACAAACTGCCTTGCATTTTTCAATGTAATAGTATAAAATATGTATATTACTTACTGACGGGAGGATATTAAAATGACCGAATATAAGCTTAAATACGGCTGCAACCCTAACCAAAATCCTGCAAGAATTCATATGGACGGCAAAGAGCTGCCCTTTGAAATCTTAAACGGCTCGGCAGGATACATAAATTTACTTGACGCATTTAATTCTTGGCAGCTTGTTAAAGAGTTGAAAGAGGCAACAGGACTTCCCAGCGCTGCATCTTTCAAACACGTTTCACCCGCAGGGGCAGCAGTTGCTCAACCCCTTGACGAAACAGAAAGAAAGGTTTGTATGGTTCCCGACGGTTTGGAGCTTTCACCTATAGCGCAGGCATACGTTCGTGCAAGAGGCTGTGACAGAGTTTCATCATTCGGCGACTTTGCCGCATTAAGCGATCAGTGCGACGAATCAGTGGCAAAATTCCTTGTTAAAGAGGTTAGCGACGGTATTATTGCTCCGTCATATACTCCTGAGGCTCTTGAAATTCTCAAGTCAAAAAGAAGAGGCAACTATCTCATCATAAAAATGGACGACAACTATCAGCCTGAGCTTATGGAAACAAAGCAGGTTTTCGGCATTAAGTTTGAGCAGAAGAGAAACGACGCAAAAATGACGATGGACCTTTTTGAAAATATGCCCACAAAGGTTAAGGAAATTCCCGAAATTGCAAAAATCGACTTACTTATTTCTCTTATTACTCTTAAATACACCCAGTCAAATTCAGTATGCTACGCAATGGGCGGCCAGACAATCGGTGTAGGCGCAGGTCAGCAAAGCCGTATTCACTGCACAAGACTTGCAGGCAACAAGGCGGATAACTTATGGCTTCGCCACAATGAAAAAGTATTAAATCTTCCTTTCATTGAAGGTATAAGAAAGTGCGACGCCGACAACGCAATCGACCTTTACATTTCAGACGAGTATGAGGACTTGCTCAAAGACGGCGTATGGCAGAGATACTTTACAGAGTGTCCTGAGCCCTTCACTAAAGAGGAGAAACAGGCTTGGCACGAAAAGATGACCAACGTGGCTTTAGGCTCCGACGCGTTCTTCCCCTTTGAAGACAATATTGAAAGAGCAGTTCGTTCAGGCGTTAAGTACATTGCACAGCCGGGCGGCTCTGTGAGAGATCAGGCAGTTATTGACTGCTGTGACAGCTTTGGTGTTGCAATGGCAATGACAGGCATCAGACTTTTCCACCACTAATATTTAGGACGTGAAAAAATGGACAGTCTTTGCGATAACTGCTGGTACAATGAGTATGACGATGAGGAGGACGTTTGTTACTGCTCCCTTGTGCTTGATGAGGACGAATATGTAAGGCTTATGCAGGACAAAAACAAAACCTGCCGTTACTTTCGCCCGTCAGGTGATGAATACGATATTGTACGCAAGCAAAATTAAATATAAAAAGCATTTAGCTATTAAAAAAGCTCTCCTGAAAATAGGAGAGCTTTTTGCTTTATCTGTATATTATCATTTCTGCCACAAGCCTGTCTTTTTTTGTTTTTCTCACCACAGACACAAACTGAAATCTTCCGTATCCTCTTACAGATACCATGTCCCCCTCTTTGAGCTGATATGAACGGCTTTCAAGCTTTCTTGAATTAATGAAAACTTTATCCGTTTCAAAAAGCTTGGCACATTCGTTTCGCGAAAGGTTATACACCTGACAAACAGCAACGTCAACTCTTAAAGATGCAATCACCATTTCCTCTGCCCCTTTTGGCTCAACTGCCTTTACAGGAGGAGCATCCACCTCATTCACCTCAACAGTTGTATGGCGGACACGACTTAAATTATCCTTTATATAGTTTGATATTTTATCAAGGCAAAAAAGGTAAGCGCTGTTTTCAAAAATTATAATATCACCCAAAAGCTCTCTTTTTATGCCTAAATTCATAAGACCGCCTAAAAAATCACGGTGGCTTAATTTATCGGCAAACTTTTTGTTTACAGGCTTTATCTCAACACAGCGTATAGGAAAATCCTGTTCACAAACATTATCCCCGAAACCTGCAACTACTCTTTCAGCTCCCTCATATCCGCCGTACAGCACACAGGGCAGGTAAGATTTAGCAAGCACGCTTTGTTCTTCTAAATTTAAAAAATCGCTGAAAACAGGATAATAATTTTGGCTTGCTCTGTTATATAATTCGTTAAATCTTTTTTCCAACATATTAACACCGTAAAAAAGGACTGCAACGCATTGCCTTGCAGTCCTTAATATTTTTTATTCAGTAATTACGCTCTTGTAATATTCTTTGTTTTAAGAAGATACTCGTCTGATGCAGGGAAATGGTTGCTGTAAACGATATCAAGAGATGCGCTCTTATCCTTAATTACAGTTACGTTAGCGTGAGTTACATCAATATGAACTTTCATAACAAAGTCAGCAGCAGTGATTTCCTTTGTCTTTGTATCAATAGTAACGGTACCTGTACCGCCCTGATAATTTACAACAAAGTTGTCGCTGATTGAACCCTGTGAGAATGAAAGCACACTAATTTGCTCAACAGTTGATGTAATATC
>CALWVQ010000038.1 GCA_944385025.1 uncultured Eubacterium sp. | reverse complement strand
TGGCGACAAGGTATATAAAATCAGTTTAAACGCCGGATTCACCTGTCCTAACCGTGACGGAACCATAGGCACAAGAGGGTGTATTTTCTGTTCGGCGGGAGGCAGCGGCGATTTTGCTGAAAGTGCGTATTTGTCCATAACAGAGCAGATTGAACAGGGTAAAAAGCGGGTAAAAAATAAGATTAAGAGCGGTAAATATATTGCTTATTTTCAGGCTTACACTAACACCTATGCTCCTATTGAGGTATTAAGAGAGAAATTCTATGAGGCAATAAATCACAAGGATATAGTTGCTATTTCTATTGCTACCAGACCTGACTGTCTCGGCGATGATGTTATAGAGCTTTTAGACGAACTTAACAAAATTAAACCTGTTTTTGTTGAACTGGGACTCCAAACGATACATAAAAAAAGCGCCCGCTATATTAGGCGGGGCTATGAACTGAATATTTATGACGAAGCTGTTGAAAAACTGAAAAAAATCAAAGTCAACATAGTAGTCCACATCATTTTGGGACTGCCTGGTGAAACAAAGGAAGATATGCTTGAAACTGTCAAATATGTATGTCAAAGCGGAATAAACGGAATCAAGCTCCAACTGCTACACATAATAAAAGGAACTGACCTTGAAAAAGAATATTTATCAGGCAAGGTAAAGCCTTTGGAGTTTGAAGAATATCTTGACATTATTAAGTCCTGTGTGGAAATTATACCTGAAAATATTGTCATACACCGACTTACAGGAGACGGAGCTAAAAAGGACTTGGTAGCACCCTTATGGTCGGCTGACAAAAAAAGAGTGCTAAATTCAATAAATAAAATTTTATCTGAGTAGGCAGATAAACCTACACAAATGCAGCACTAACTAATGCAGATGCTTTTTGAAATTACCTGCCACATCCACATTTTCGTGGATAAAAACAAAGGCGTCCGGGTCGAATGCCTGAATTTCTTTTTTCAGCGTTCTTGCCTCGTTTTTTGACAATACTACAACATACACTGCTGTATCGTCCCCAGTGTATGTACCTGTAGCATCAATTTTTGTTGCTCCTCTGTTTACAGTATTAAAAATAACTTCCTGAACATTTGCCTTTTTAGTAACGATAAACATATCTGTTGTTATGTTCTGGAAGTGGACTTTATCAACTGCTATACTTGAGATAACAGAGCATAAAATAGAATAAACAGCAACTGTAAGGTTGAAGAAAATTGCGCAACAGCCGTAAACAAAAATATTAATTATAACGGTTACCTTGCCTACGCTGAAATTATGATATTTTTTAGTGAGATAGACGCATATTATCTCCTCACCTCCGCCGCAGCCCCCTGAAAGCAGAGTCAGACCTATTCCGATACCTGAAATAAGTCCGCCTGCCACGCAGCAGATAACAGTATCGTCAAGTATCATATTTTTGGGCACAGGAATAACTGCAAGAAATATGGTATAAAAGACAGTGCAGGCAACTGTTTTGAAGAAAAAGGGCTTACCAAGACTTTTATATGCAAGCACAAGCAAAGGTACATTAATAAGAAAGTATATAATACCTTCCATATTAACATTACTAAACGAAACTCCCAGGTATTCAAGAAGAGCGTTAATAAGCTGGGCTATTCCCAAAACTCCGCCGCTATACATACCGCAGGGCAGAATAAGAATATTCATTGCAAGGGAGTATATAAGCGAACCTGCAAGCATTAGAAAAATGGATTTAACAGGAAGATAGCCATCCTTTGAAAATAGTTTCATATTTATCCCCTTTCCCATTGTTTTCCTGTTAAATTATAACAGACCGTGACACTGTTGTCACGCAATTTTACAACAACTTAATATTCATTACAAAAGCAAAACACATAATTAACAAAGTTTTACCGCTGCATTACAGGAACTGAACATCAAAGTGTTATATTAATCAACTGAAATAAAGTAAAGGGGAATGACTATGACACAAAACAGTAAATTCAAGGAAAAGGTAACGGCATTTACTCAAAAGCACGGCGAAATCTGGAAATTTATTAAATTCACATTTACGGGAGCCAGTACTTCGGTTCTCGAAATGATTGTATTTGCAATATTACAGTACGGCGTTTTCAAGTCCCTCAATGAGGTTCCTGTAACGGATAATCCTGTTTTGGCATTTTTGGGAATCGAATACGAAGGATATATGTATAGCTATTTTATTTCTGCAGTTATAGGATATGCAGCGGCATACATAATGAACAGAAAGCTTACTTTCAAGGCGGACGCTAACCCTGTACTGTCAACAATCCTTTACACAATTATGGTTATATGCACAATTGCATTTAACACCTGGTTTGGTGCATTCCTGGGTACGGTAATACAAAACAAGGGATACGACAGCGTGTTTATCGTAATGCTGACAAAACTTGTTGTTATGACTGTTCCAACTTTGTGGACATATCCTCTTAACCGATTTGTTATTCACAGAAAAAAGAAAGAAAAATAATTTACGATAATAAAGATAGGAACATAAGTATGAACTGCAAATTGATTGCCTGCGATTTGGACGGAACACTTTTATGCGATGATTCAAGCATCAGCAATGAAAATCTTAATGCAATACACAGAATAAAAAATAATGGAATAGAATTTGTTATAAACACGGGAAGAACTCTTTATGAAATTCCTAAAGAACTGCTAAACGACGCTGATATAAGATATATTATACACTCAGACGGCAGTGTGATTTATGACAAAGCAAGCAGTAAAATCCTACAATCCAGATATATTGATACTGAAACAGCATTAAAATTATTTAAGCTTTTAGACAGCTTTGATACAATGATAGGATTTTATGTAAACGGTCATCCCGTAACAGACATAAAAAAATTAAGTTGCCAATCATATGAATATTTTAACATTGACAAAAACTACCGTCCTGTAATGGATTTAACTCGAAAAGGCGTTGAAAATCTTGAAAAATACATAAGCGAAAACGATAAAATTGAGCTGATAAACATATTTTTTAAGTACCCTAAAGAAAGAAATCACTGTGCAGAAATTCTTAAGGAGAAATTTGATATTCAGTTTACCACCTCAATGGACAACAATATTGAAATTACGGCTAAAAGTATTTCCAAGGGAATGGCACTGAAAAAGCTTTGCGACATTCTCCAAATAAAAAAAGAAAATGTTATTGCTTTAGGCGACAGCAAAAACGATATTACTATGTTTGACTTTGCAGGAACATCTCTCTGTGCGGGAAATGCTTCGGATGTAGTTAAAGAGTATGCCGACAAACAGGTATGCTCAAATAACGAACATATCGCAGAATATATTTGCCGAAACATATTGGGGGTATAATAATGCTTGGTAAAATTCATTTTTTAAATACAGGTCACTCCGACTGTATCATTCTTGAAAGCTGCGGAAAAATCGCTATGGTAGACGCTGCCGAAGACACAGATTTTCCGCCCAGCAAACCTCATCTTAATCTTCCTGGATATGAAGACGAAGTGGTAAATTATCTTTTAAAAAACTTCGCTGACGAAAGCGGCAAAGTGACAATTGAATTTGTTTTGGGAACCCACGCTCACTCCGACCATATAGGAGGATTTGATACAGTAATTAATCACCCTGACATAACCGTGAAAAAGGCTTATTTAAAGCCATATAACCCAAAGGACATATTCATATACGAAAGACTTTCCTGGGACAATGTGGAAGTTTATACACAGATGCTTGATGCAATAAAGAAAAACGATGTTGAACTTATAGAAAGTTTTGACAACGAAACTGTCCTTTTAGGAGATTTTAAAATCAAATTTTTAAACGGTACATACAGAAAAAGAAAATTAAAATTCGGAGAGAATATTGATTCCGTAGTATCTCTTGTGGAAATAGGCAAATACAAATGTGTTCTTGCAGGTGACCTTAACTACAAGGACGGAGACGAAAAACGGCTGGGAAAAATAATAGGAAAAGTTGATTTGCTCAAGGTCGGTCATCACGGCTATGTAGGCTCCACTTCTTTTTTCTGGGCAAAATCACTTATGCCCACCTACTCCATAGTTTGTAACTGGTCAAAGGCAATTTATCCAGATGTCAGATACAAACTTGAGAAAACTGCAAAATCAAAGATAATTGCAACAGCTGATGTAAACGGCGTTATTGCTGAATTTTCTGGCAATGGAATAAATTTTAAAACAAATATAATGTAACAAAATCCCTTAACAGAAATCTGTTAAGGGATTTTGTTATTCATAAAAGCCTATTGATTTTATAACGGGATTGCTTCGAGATTGACGAAATACAACCACTGCTCCCGTACATTTTTTGCCTTTTAACTTAATTATTTTATTCGCACCGATTACACTTGAGCTGTAAACCAAATCATAACTACCTTTAGCATTTTTCAGATAAATGTCAAATGCTTCGACCCTTTGACTGAAACTTATGTCTTCTTTCAAGACAATATATTTCAGCTTTTTAGTACCGCCAAAATCATATTCAAGGTATCCTGTTTTTATATTAAGCTTTCCGGGGAAATCCAAAAGAACAGGCTTTTCAGTAACTGCTTTGATTTTTTCGCCTAACTTTTCAAGAACTTTTACATCCTTTGAATGAATTACCCCCTCATCAGTGGGTGGAACATTAAGGAGTAAAGTACAGTTATTACCAACTGAGGTAAGGTAAATATTAAAAAGTTTTCTAGGTGATTTTACTGTTATATTTTCATTTTTTGAATAAAACCAGCCTTTTCGTATGGATACATCTACCTCGGCAGGATACCAGCACAATTTTGTACTTTGCTCAAGTATTTTCCTTGAGCCGAGATCCTCGTCCGTTGAAGTTATGTTTTGAAGAGATGAGGCATCATCTTCGCTTTGCTGTGAGTTTTTCGCAATAGTTTCACACATTGTAAGAGATTTTGGAACAACGCTATATTCTGAAGTTCGTGTTTTTCCGCCCTCGTTTCCTACCCATCTTATGTCGGGTCCGCAAATAGCTATATTTGCTTCTGGCTGTAACTGGCGCACGATGTCATAGTAGCGGTTCCAGTCGTACTCAAAATCAACTGCATCCTTACCCTTTGCACCGTCAAACCAAACCTCAAAAATTTCGCCGTAATTTGTAAGCAATTCGGTTAACTGATTGCAAAAATAATCGTTATATTCAGGCTTACCGTAGCGTTTGTCGTGCATATCCCAAGGAGAAAGATACACGCCGAAATCTATATTCTGCCTGTGACATTCGTCGGAAAGCATT
>CALWVQ010000037.1 GCA_944385025.1 uncultured Eubacterium sp. | reverse complement strand
CATTTTTATATTGCGTATATCCACCCGTATTTTGACGGAAACGGACGAATGGCTCGTTTAATCCATATGTGGTATTTGATTCAAAAGGGATACGAAACTACGCTTTTTATCCCCTTTTCAAACTACATTGAAAAAAGCAGAAAAAAGTATTATGACGCTTACACCTTAGTTGAAGAAAATTCCAAGCTTTCAGGAGTTTTGGATATAACACCGTTTTTGCTTTACTTTACCGAAAATGTGTATGACAAAATGGTGGAAAACGAGGTTAAAACAAACACTCTTGAAGAGTATAATTCAGCTTTGACACAGGGTAAAATTACTCAAAAAGAAGCACAGCTCTGGCAGTTTGTGTTATCGGCTTATTCAGGTGAAGCCTTTACAACAAAACAGCTTGAAAAAGATTTCGGCGACGCAGCATTCGCAACTATAAGAAGCTTTGTTTTAAAGTTCACTGACTTGGGTTTGCTTAATGCAACAAAAATGAAAAATAAAGTATTGTACTGCATAAAATAAGAGTCTTGGATTAACCAAGACTCTTATTTTTATAGTGGTGAGTAATTGAATTTAGCTTGTCAAATTCTCTAAATATTAAAATAAATTTTAATATTTACTACCACTCCCCCTGCTCTATAAAAGATTGAGTAGGATTTTAAAATTTTGTTATAATTTTTCCTTTAGAATTTCTACAATTTCGTCAATTTCGTCGTGATTTAAATTCTTGTATCTGCCATTTAGAATAAGCACAGAATCAGCAATACCTCCAATGATAACCTCTGATGCGCCTAAATCTGTTATATTCATAATCTGTTGACTTACTTTTTCAGCGATTGTATTAAGCACTAAAAATCTTTTTTCAAATAAATCACGGCTCAATATTTTTTATAACTTTTGCAGGAACTCCGCCAACTACTGCGTTTTCAGGCACATCCTTTGTCACAACTGCGCCTGCGGCTACTACTGCACCGTCGCCAATGGTAACACCGGGTAAAATTGTTGAATTTGAACCTATCCAAACATTGCGACCTATTTTAATTGGACTTGGACATAAATTATGACGACAGGAAGGATCTAACTCGTGATTTAAAGAAGCTAACACTACATTGTGTCCCACCAGCGTTCCGTCTCCAACAGTAATACCCCCTTGGTCCTGAAACCTGCATCCGCTATTAAAGAAAACATTTTTGCCTACCGTCAGATTTTTGCCGCAGTCTGTATAAAAAGGCGGAAATAATGAAAAGGTGTCATCCACAGGCTTTCCGATTATTTTTTCAAAAATTGCTCTGACTTCATCCGGAGTATGATACTCATTATTTAACTCTGCTGTCAGTCTTAACGCTTCTTGAGCAAGGCTGCTCATACACTTGTGAACATCAGAACCTGCAATAACCGTTTTCCCGCTGTTCATATAGTCTAAAAACTCTTTTAACTCCATAAACTACAACCTCTTTTGCTTGATACTTTATTGCCAGCGATCACAGAAACTATCTTATATCACACAGATTTCCCATATCAAAAGCAATTTGAAGTTTTGGATTTTCATTAATTTCGCCGGGTGCTCCTACGCCGCCTATAAACACCGTTCCGGCAAGTCTTGCCTTTTCAAAACAATCAATCCAACCGTTTAATCCGCTTACTGCTTTTTCAGGAACATACTCGCCATCCTCCGCAGCTGTTGCAAGAAAATAAATATCCCTAAAAGAATAATCACGAGCAAAAAGCGAATTCGCACGATCCAAGAGCGTTTTCATCTGACCGCTCATTTCGTAGTAATATATAGGTGTGGCAAACACGATTACATCGGCGTTGCACATTTTATCGGCAATTTCAACTGCATCATCATTTATAATACATTTTTTAGTTTTCTGACAAGCAAGACAGCCTTTGCAAAACGCAATATTTTTATCTTTAAGGGTAATTTTTTCCACACTATTTCCTGCTGCTTGCGCTCCTGAAATAAACGAATTTGCCAAAATCTCAGAATTGCTGTTATTTCTAAGACTTGTGCTTATTACAAGAATATTTTTTGACATAATAAAACCTCCAAACAAGTTATAAAAATTACTGTGTTTTTATGATAACACCTACACCTGACTTTAGGTCAATATGAATTTGTAAATATTATTCCATTGCAAATTCATATTTTTTTGCTTGTTTTTACGTCTTTATTTCCAGTAATAAACACGACATTCGTAAGGCTTTAACAAAGTATTAGATATTTCACTATAATTTTGCAAAATCAGTTCAGCCTCGTTAACGTTGAAACCTTTGGGAATTTTTATTTTTTCATTTTTATCTGAAAAAGAACAGAAAACCAAGAGTTTTTGCTTTTTGTTTTCCCTGCTATACACATACAATTTGGGACTGCTGTGAAAATGCTCTTTATATAAACCGTCACGAACTACCTGCAAAGATTTTCTGAGTTTAATTGCTTTTTTGTAAAAATTAAGTATTGAATCAGGATTGTTTTCCTCATTTTGAACATTTACGCTCTTGTAATTTTCATTCACATAAAACCAAGGTTTGCCTGCTGTAAACCCTGCATTTTTACTGTCGTCCCACTGCATTGGTGTTCGTGCAGAATCTCGAGATGAGCGCCATAATGTTTTGAGCTTTTCATCCTGACTCCTATTTGATTTATCATTAGCGTAATGATTTTTAGTATGAACATCTTCATACATATCGGGACTGTTAGGCTTCCAGTTAAGCATACCTATTTCCTGACCCTGATATATAAAAGGAGTTCCTTTTTGAAAAAGGTATGACACGGCAAGCATTTTTCCGCTTTCTGTTCTGAACTTTTCACTGCCGTACCTTGAAATAA
>CALWVQ010000036.1 GCA_944385025.1 uncultured Eubacterium sp. | reverse complement strand
TGGCAGAGGTATAAGGATTCGAACCTTAAATGACGGAGTCAGAGTCCGGAGTGTTACCGTTACACTATACCTCTATATTAAATTGAATGTTAAGAACGAAAGTTAAAAGCTTATGCAATGCTTTGTCCTTACCACGACAGAGATTATAACACAAAGCATTGCATATTGCAAGTATTATTTTAAAATATTTTTAGCCGTCTTTTAACTGTTTTACTGAATAATCTACCGAATTATCTTTATTGAGATATTTCAGTATTTCAGCCTCGTCGTCAATAAAGCCGTAAAGGGTTTTACAGGTCTCTCTTATAAAGTCCTCTCTGATAGAATTATTTATCAATTTTTCCAAATTGTCATAGTAATTCAGATAATTATAAATGACGATAGGCTTTTCGTGTCTGCCAAGCTGCTTGAGAGTGAGAACCTCAAACATTTCCTCAAAAGTGCCTATACCGCCGGGAACAATAAGAAAAGCGTCTGCCCGTTCTTCCATTTCAGCTTTGCGCTCACGCATTGTATCGGTGTAAATAAGCTCGTCGCAATGATCGTATATAGCCTCTATATCCGCATCTTTAAAGAAATGAGGAATAACTCCTGTTATAGTTGCTCCGCCCTTCTTAAAACCTCTTGCGGCTGCACCCATCAATCCCTGTCCTCCTGCGCCGAAAACAAGATTATGTCCATTTTGAGCAAGCTTTTCGCAAAGCCTTTCCACAGATTCAATATATTTATTATCAATTTCGCTGCTGGCAGCGCCAAAAACACAAATATTCATAAAAATCGACCACTCTATAATTTGTAATAATAACATCATATGATGATTTGTTAATTATGATACAACATAAATACGATAATAATTTTAACACAGTGTTAAATTTGTGTCAATTTCTTGTTTTTATATACTTAATATAGTATAATATACTGAATTAATTGATAGAAAATGGTGCAGTTTTGAAAATTTTAGCTATTGGAGACGTTGTTTCTGCCCAAGGTTGCAAATACTTAAGACAGGAACTGCCTAAACTGAAAAAAGAACTTGACGCTGATATAGTGATTGTAAACGGTGAGAATTCCGCTGTGGGAAACGGTATTACTCCTCAAAGCGCTGATTATTTGTTGGACTGCGGCGCAGATGTTGTGACCCTTGGCAATCACGGTTTAAGGCGAAGAGAAATATATGACTATTTAGACGACGAAACAAAACCTGTTATCCGTCCTGCCAACTACCACAGCAGTGCCTGCGGGCGAGGATGGTGCATAGTTGATAAGGGATACTGCCGTGCGGCTGTAATAAATCTTCAGGGAATAGTTTATCTTGAACCCATTGAAAATCCTTTCAGCGTTATTGACGGCGTTATTGACGAAATAAAAAATCAAGGAATTGAAACAATTTTTGTTGATTTTCACGCAGAGGCCACTTCTGAAAAAAAGGCTATGGGATTTTACCTCGACGGCAGAGTATCCGCTCTGTTTGGAACACATACTCACGTACAAACAAGCGACAATCAGATACTGCCAAACGGAACAGGATATATTACCGATTTAGGTATGACAGGCACATATTACAGCGTTTTGGGCGTTGATCCACGGTGTATAATAGAAAAGCTAAAAACTGCGCTGCCTGTAAAATTTGAAAACAACGACGGTCCCTGTGTTCTTGAGGGATGTTTATTCGAGATTGACGGTAACGGCAAAACTGTTGCCACCCGATTAATCAGGAGGTAAAAATGGCAAAAAAAATTACAGCAATTTTACTTGCTGTTGTAGTTATAGCGTCAAGCTTTGGCGCCTGCACAAACTCTTCACAGGAAGAAACAGTAACCACAAAGCAGACAACTACGCAAAAAGAAACAGACGATGTGTCATTTAAGCTTAGCTATACCCAAGGGGACAGCCTTGACCCTTTTAAAGCTGCAAGCGAAAACAATCAAATACTTGCAGATCTTGTGTTTGAGTCGCTTTTTGACCTTGACGAGCATTACGAGCCCGTTGCCAACATTGCCACAGGCTACGAATTTGTTGACAGTAAAACCCTTAAAATTGATATTAATCCTACTGTAAAGTTTTCTGACGGAAGCAGCATTACTGCCGACGATGTGGTATATTCTGTAAATGAGGCAAAGGAAAGCGAAGCTTATGCCAGCAGTTTGACCTGTATCAAAAGCTGTTATGCCAGCGGAAATTCAGTAATTATTGCACTTGGCTATGCAAATCCTTTTGCATTAAATCTTCTCACGTTTCCTATCGCTAAACAGGGCGGAAACGATAATGGATTTCCTGTGGGAAGCGGACGTTACAAATACAAAACAGAAGGAAACAAAACTCTTCTCGTTGTTAATGAAAACAGCGATTTTAACCCATATATTACTACAATCACCCTTGTCAATATCGCCGCTGCCGACTCTATTGACAATGCAGTAAATATAGGAAATATAACATATTCTTTTAAAGATATGAGTGTAAATACAACAAAAAGAATGTCTTGTGCTAAAAAGGCTGTTGATATGAACAACCTTGTTTATGTAGGGGTAAACTTCAAGAGAGGCGCTCTGTCAAACCCTCAGATAAGAAAAGCTATTTCCCTTGCAGTAGACAGGCAAACGCTGGTTCAAAGTGCATATTCCGGATATGCTCAAGCGGCTCTTTCAGTATTTCATCCGCAGTTTACGGGTGTGGGCGATACAACTTTATTTTCCGAAAACTCCGATACTGCCACTGCAAAACAAACTGTTTCGCAAACAGGATACAATACAAAATCACTGACTTTTAGTATACTTGTAGACGACAACGACAATAAAATTGCCGCCGCAAATCTGATAAAAACACAACTTGAATCGGCAGGATTTAAAATAAGTGTAGAACAAACCACAAGCGCAAATTATCAAAAAAGAGTAAAAGCAGGCAACTTTGACCTTTATATCGGCGAGGTTAAGCTGGCAAATGATATGTGCCTTAATCCTTTTCTTACAGCAAAAGGCGGCGTTCGCTACGGCATTGATTTAAAGGCTATTACCTGTGACGATCTGTACTACAAATATTTAAATTCAGAAGAAGAACTTGGAAAATTTATGCTGTCTTTTTATGACGAAATGCCTTACATTCCCCTTCTTTACAAAAAAGGGTTGATTTGTTACTCCAAAGCTATGAACGGTGATATGCAGGGATATTACGGAAATTTCTTTTCAAATATTGACACGTGGAATTTTTCGTCTTGATTTATGACTAAGTTCAACATATAATTAAGGTAGAATGTGATATAAATTTACAGGAGGAATTTTTATGATAAAATTAGAAAACCCAAATGGATATATAGAAATCACTAACAACTATTTTGCTAATCTTGTAGGAAAAGCTGCTCAAAGCTGTTTCGGAGTAACGGGAATGGTTAATTCAAGCCCTTACCGCTCACTTAAAAGCGCTATTAAAAATAAAGTATCAGGAGAAAACAACGACCAAGGCGTTATCGTTAAAAGCGACAACGGCAATCTTGTTATTGAGCTTCACATTTCTGTTTCTTACGGCGTGAATATAAGCGCCATCGTAGAAAGTATTGTCAACAAAGTACGTTACACCGTTGAAGAGGCAACCGATTTAAAGGTTTCAAAAGTCAATGTTTTCATTGACGCCCTCAACTAACGGGATTTTAATAGATAAAAGTAACTGATTGGAGATAAAAATGATAACTGGTTTAATGTTTCGCGATTCAATAATTTCTGCTGCTAACAACATTTCAAACAGCAGACAGGCTGTTGACGCACTCAACGTATTCCCCGTTCCCGACGGTGATACAGGCACAAATATGAGTATGACAATTACTGCCGCCGCAAAGGAAATGGCTGCTCTCGGTGACGATTGTACCATTGAAGAAGCTTCGGCAAAATGTGCATCTGCACTTTTAAGAGGCGCAAGAGGTAATTCAGGCGTTATACTTTCTCTTATTTTCCGTGGATTTTCCAAAGGATTTAAGGGACTTAAAGAAGCAGGCGCCAAAGATGTAGCAAATGCTTTTAAAGAAGGTGTTGACGCTGCATATAAAGCAGTAATGAAACCCACAGAGGGTACAATTTTAACTGTAATCAGAGAAGCAAAAGACGCCGCAGTTGAAATGGCGGAAATTCAGGACGACCCTCTTGAAGTTGCTTTTGCGGCTCTTCAGGCAAGCAAGGAAGCTTTGGCAAAAACTCCGGAGCTTTTGCCCGTACTGAAAAAAGCAGGAGTAGTTGACGCAGGCGGTCAAGGTCTTATCCTTATTTTTGAGGGTATGGAAAGTGTGTGGCACAACGGTGTTATTGTTCAGCCCCTTGACGGAAGCGGCGTAACACCTGTTTCTACTGCAACTAAGTCTACCGTAGCAAACGCATCTGACGAAATTGAGTTTGGCTATTGTTCTGAATTTCTTATTGAAAAGTCTGCGTCTTCACAGGAAAAAGACCCGCTTCGATTAAGGGCTTACCTTGAGTCAATCGGCGACTGCGTTGTAGTAGTTGACGATAATGATATTATAAAGGTTCACGTTCACTCAAACGAGCCTGGCAACGTAATTCAGGCAGGTCTTAAATACGGTCAGCTTATCAATATCAAAATAGATAATATGAGATACCAGCACGCCAATGCAGAAGTTGGTGTTAAAGAAGGCGAAGAAGTTATAACGCCGACTGTGCTTGCTCCTGAAAACAAATATGGTTTTGTGGCAGTTTGTGCAGGCGACGGACTGACAGAGCTGTTCAGCGACATCGGCGCTGACGTTGTTGTTAGCGGCGGTCAGACAATGAATCCCTCAACAGACGATATCTTAAATGCTGTTATGAGCGCTCCCGCAAAAACAGTATTTGTTTTGCCTAACAACAAAAACATTATAATGGCGGCAGAACAGGCTGCTCCTCTTGCCAGCGACAGAGAAGTTATTGTTCTTCCTACAAAGACAATACCGCAGGGTATTTCCGCAATGCTTTGTTTTGACGAGAGCCTGTCTCCAGAAGAAAACCAAATGACTATGCTCGAAGCGGCAGAGGCTGTGCAGACAGCGCAGGTTACATTTGCGGCAAGAGACAGCGAGGTTGACGGTCAGAAAGTAAAAGAGGGCGAAATAATGGGTCTTTGCAACGGTAAAATCAAGTTTATCGGCAAAGACAAGGTTGACATAGCTGTTAAGGCTACCGAAAAGCTTTACAAAAAGAACGAACATTCGCTTATCAATATTATTTACGGTGAAGGCGTTGAAGAAAGCGATGCCGCTGCCGTTGAAGAAAAGCTTAACAAGAAATATTCCGGCGACGTTGAAATCAGCATTGTAAACGGCGGACAGCCGATTTATTACTTTATTATTTCTGTGGAGTAATTATGCTTAATCTTGAAAGCAACATAAAATTTATAAAGGGTGTTGGCGAAAAAAGAGCCGAGCTTTTTTACAAGCTCGGCGTCTTTGACGTTGACACTCTTATTCATTTTTACCCCAGAAAATATGAGGACTGGACAAACACAAAAACAGTAAATGAAATCGAAAACGGCGAAAATGCAGTAATAAAAGCCACTATGATTACTCCTGTAACAGAGCATATGGTTCGGCGCGGACTTACCCTGTTTAAGTGCAAATTTACTGACGGAGAAACTGTAATAAACGTAACGATATTTAACAACAAATACCTTGCAAAGTCTTTGAGAACATATGAGGATTACATACTTTTCGGAAAAATAGAAAAGAATTTAACAAGTGCCTCAATGTCCTCCCCAAAAATCGAAAAAGCAGCAGACGGAATAAAAATTCATCCGATATACCCTGCTACCGACAGGCTGAATTCAAAGGCTATTGCAAAAGTGGTAAAAACAGCTTTGGATAATTTAGGAGAAATCCCTGAAACTATCAGCACTGAAATAAGAGAAAAATACGCTCTTATACCGCTGGACAGGGCTATACGCACAATTCATTTTCCAAATTCACAGCAGGAATATATGAAAGCAAGAGAAAGACTGATTTTTGAAGAGCTGTTGATATTACAGCTTGGTCTTTTAAAATTAAAGTCTTCCAAAAAAGAAAAAACAGACGTTGTAATTAATGATGATTACTCTCAAGAATTCATCTCTCTGCTCCCCTTTTCCCTTACAAATGCCCAAAAAAGAGCAATTAAAGAGTGCATTGATGATATGGCAAAAGGCTTTCCGATGCGCAGACTTTTGCAGGGGGACGTTGGTTCGGGAAAGACGGCAGTAGCAGGGGCTTTGATATATACCGTAATCAAAAATGGTTACCAAACAGCGCTGATGGCGCCTACTGAAATACTTGCCACACAGCACTTTGAAAGCCTGTCAAAACTTCTTGAAAAAGCAGGAGTTAAGGCAGAACTTTTAACAGGCTCTGTAAAAGCGACTGAAAAAAAGGAAATAAAAAAACGCCTTATTAACGGGGAAATAGACCTGTTAATAGGCACTCACGCCATAATTCAAAACGATGTAGAATTTAAGAATTTAGGACTTGTTATTACTGACGAACAGCACCGTTTCGGAGTTAAGCAAAGAGCAAGTCTTGCAGGCAAAGGCGAAGAGGTACACACTCTTGTTATGAGTGCTACCCCTATCCCCCGAACTTTAGGACTGATAATTTACGGCGATTTGGAAATCAGCGTTCTTGACGAGCTCCCTCCCGGCAGGCAGGAGATTCGCACAGATGTAGTAAACTCCTCTTATCACGGCAGAATATATAAGTTTATTAAAGACGCTATTAATCGCGCAGAGCAGGCTTATATCGTTTGCCCGTTAGTCGAAGAGTCGGAAAACCTTGATTTAAAATCTGCCGAGGAATATGCCACAGAGCTTTCCGAAAACGAATTTGCAGGATATAATTTGGGACTGCTTCACGGCAAAATGAAACCTAAAGAAAAAGATATGGTTATGAAAGCCTTTGCACAAGGAGATGTGCAGATACTTGTTGCCACCACAGTAATTGAGGTAGGAATCGATGTGCCCAACGCCACAATTATGGTAATTGAAAACGCACAGCAATTCGGTCTTTCCCAGCTGCATCAATTAAGAGGACGCATAGGCAGAGGAAATAAAAAAAGCTACTGTATACTTGTTTCCGACACCAAAAGCCAAACGGCGCAAAACAGACTGTTGACTATGAAAAAGTACAGCGACGGCTTTAAAATTGCTGACGAGGATTTAAAGGCGAGAGGCCCCGGCGACTTTTTCGGCGAAAGACAGCACGGACTGCCAAAACTAAAAATTGCCGATATGCTGGAGGATATGGAAGTTTTGCGCAAAACACAGGAATGTGCAAAAGAAATTTTGTCAGAGGACTACAATCTTGATTTGCCAAAAAACAAACAGCTTTGTGTTGAAATAACAAAAATGTTTAAAGATATTGATTATTAAAAAAGCAGATGCAAGACTTATCTTGCATCTGCTTTTGGTTTATCATTCAGTTGTTTGTTCAACGGTTTCTGCTTCAGTTGACGGTTCTGTGGTAGTTACCACCTCGCCGTAAACCTGAATAATTACCTCTTCGCCTACTGCGACCTCCTCACCTACTGCGGGAGCGACACCGTAACTTGCTTTAACAGTACCCTCGGTATGATTATCATCGTTATAAATCTCCACAGTAGTAACGGTAAAGCCCAGCTTTTCAAGGGTTTCCCTTGCCTCTTTTTCAGTAAGTCCGCCAACGTCGGGAATTATTTCTGTCTTTACGCCTTTACTTACTGTAAGGATAATTTCAGTCCCCTCGTCAACAGTTTCGCCTTGCTGAATACTCTGTTTAAAGACGATACCTTCCTCAACATCTTTTGAATAGTCAGAATTAAATGTGATTTTAAACTGTTTATTCCAAGTTCCGTTATTTTGAATATCGCTTTGTGTATATCCTTGTGAAGTAAAATCAGGAACGGTGTATGTGGCAACAGAAACGGGAGTTGTTGTGGTTTCATCCTGATTTAACAGTCCGCCGTTTCTTACAATAAGAACGCCTGCCACAGCGGCAACCGCAATTAACACCACAAGAACTGCGATTATTATTTTAGGAGCGTTTGATTTTTTCTTTTTCTGCTGTGCTCTTAAATAATCCTGATACTCGCTTTCCTTGTTTTCAGGTGTCTGTTTTTTCTCCTCCTGAGCATCCTTTTCAGGAGCGTTTGCCACAACTACGTTGGGGGAAGCGTTAAGCTGTTCGCGAAAATCGTTTACGCTTTGGGTTCTTCTTTCGGGATAAATTTGAAGTCCTCCGCCCAAAGCTTTAATAACATAAGTGGGAATGTTTTCGGCTATGGTGTTTGGTATCATCAGCTTATCGTTAGTTTCCCTTAACTTTGAATCGGGAGGATTTTGACCTACAAGCGCTCTGAAAATACAAGCTGAAAAAGCGTATATATCGGTTGCAGGGCACATCTTATGCTTATTGTCATACTGCTCAAGAGCAGTATATCCCTCGTTGGCATTAAACTCCAAATCGCTTGAAATATTATTTGCCTCTGCAATAGAAAAGCCTTTAAGTCTTACTTTTCCGTCGGGACAAAGCAGAAGATTATCCGGAGTAATTGAGCCGTGGATAATTCCGTTTGAATGAAGCGCCTCAAGAGTTGTTAAAACAGGCATAAACATAATCCTTGCCTGCTCCCACAAAATATTGCCGTCGGGACTTCTAAGCAAAAATTCGCGCAGGGTCATTGACCTGATTTTATCGCAAACCGCATAAGCCGTACCGTTTTCCTCAAACACGTCGTAGGTAGGTATTACAGCGGAATAGCCGCGCATTTTTATTATGGTTCTCCAAAGTTTAAGGAAAGACTGCTTATAATTTTCAAAGCTTGCTCTGTATCTTTCTCTAACGTGAACATCTTTATTGCCCTCAAGCCTATTGGCAATACCCTTGGGTAGAAACTCCCTTATTTCAACAACGGTATCAAGCTGTGTGTCATAGCCGTTATAAACACAGGAATCGCTTACGTGTTCGATTACCGTACCTACAACATATCTCTCATTCAAAATTGTTTTAGGCTGAATATACATTGTATCAACAACTGTATCGTTATCGTAAGAACACGCTTGGCACACGCTTCCGCTTTTAAGCTGTTCAAAACAATTCATACAAAGATTGTCTATCTCCATTGCCAAAACTCACTCCATATTTTATCTACATACTTATTATATACATACAAAGTTATAATACCAACCATTGTAAACTTTGTCAAGGCATATGATTTTAACATTGAATATAACTGAAAATTATTGTATAATATTTAAGAACATTTTAAGCACTATTATGAGGTGAAATTATGGCATCTTTTGCGATGATAAAAGAACTAAATGAAAAAAAAGATAAAAACGGCAACGGCTTTCTTGATATGACTGTTATCGGCAGTGACAAAAAAGAATATGCCGCAAAGGTTTGGCGTTTTGAAAATAACGGTCAGTTTGAAGCGGGACAGGTTATTGAGATAGAATACACCGTTGACAACTATAAAGGAAAGTCACAGCTTAACATTACTTCTATCAAGGCTGCCCCCGACGAGATGATAAAAGATTTTGTGCCGTCAAGCGAATATAACGGCGAAACGGTATTTACAATTTTACTTAACAAGGTTAATAATTTTAAGGACGACGAGTTAAAAAAAATCGTATCCTCAATAATGCTGAAAAACAGGGAGAAACTTCAGGTTTATCCTGCTGCATACAGACTTCACCACGCTATTGTAGGCGGGCTTATGCTTCACACAGCATCTATTGTAGAAATGGCTGAAAAGACCTGCCTTGTTTATCCCAACATTAACAGAGAGCTTCTTTTGTCAGGCGCTATACTTCACGACGTGGCAAAAACATTTGAAATGGAAACGGGAAAAACGGGACTTTGCACAGGATATTCCGTGGGCGGAGAGCTTATCGGTCATCTTGTAAAGGGCGCAATGTTTGTGGAGGAAACGGCAAAAGAACTTGGAATTGAAGGTGAAAAGGTAATTCTTTTGGAACATATGATTTTGTCTCACCATTCCGAACCTGAATACGGCTCACCTGTCAGACCAATGTTTTTAGAGGCAGAAATTCTGTCGGCTCTTGACAGCCTTGACGCAACAATATTTGAAATTAACAACGCAACCAGCAAAACAGAAGCAGGCGAGTTTACCGACAGGCAATGGGCACTTGACAACAGAAAGCTGTTTAACCACGGTTTATCGTCAACAGAACACAAGGTTAATTTAGGAGAATAAATTTGGATAATATAATGGAAGAAAACTGGAGCGAAATCGCAATTACAGTTGACACTAAAGATATTGAAACCGCAGGAAACATTGCCAATATGGTAGTGCCCTACGGCATATACATAGAGGACTACTCCGATCTTGAAAATGAGGTTATGGAGATTGCCCACATTGATTTGATTGAGGAGAGCCTGCTTAACGCAGACAGAACCAAGGCAATTATACACGTTTATGTAAATCCTCACGAAAATCCTTTAGAGGCTGTTTCATTTATCAAAGAACGTCTTGACAGTGAAAATATAAAATATGAAATTAATATTTCAAACTGTGCCACAGAGGACTGGGTAAACAACTGGAAACAATATTTTCACCCTATGCCCATCGGTGAAAAACTTCTTATCCGTCCCACTTGGGAGGATGAATACGACCCGCAAGGCAGAACAGTGCTTCATATTGAGCCCGGACTTGCTTTCGGCACAGGCAGTCACCCTACAACAAAGCTTTGTCTTGAAACACTTGAAAAGCATATTGACAAAGACTCTACGGTTCTTGACATAGGATGCGGCAGCGGTATATTATCTATCGCCTGTCTGCTTTTAGGAGCAAAAAGCGCTTTTGGTGTAGATATTGACAGTCTTGCTGTTAAAACAGCCAAAGAAAATGCCCTTGAAAACGGGTTTAAAGACGACAAATTCACGGTAGTACAGGGTAACCTGTCCGACAAGGTAACAGGTAAGTACAAAGTTATTGTAGCAAACATAGTTGCAGACATAATCATGGAGTTCAACAAGGAAGTCGGCAGATTTCTTGAGGACGACGGTGTATATATTACAGGCGGAATAATTGAAAGCCGCGAACCTGAAGTGCTTGACTCTTTTGGAGAAAACGGATTTAAAGTAATTGAAAGATATGAAGAAAAAGGCTGGCTTGTATTTGTACTGAAAAAAGCATAACTAAAATCCCACTGACTAAAAATCAGTGGGATTTTTTTATCCAAACAAAGCGTTTATAACGGAGCAAATTACTATACCTGTTGCCAGAGGAACCAGAACAGACAGCGCAGTCCATTTTAATGACTTTGTTTCTTTATATACAGTTATCAGAGTAGTTGAACAAGGAAAATGAAACATTGAAAAAACGCAGGCGCAGAGTGCCGTTACCCAAGTCCAGCCGTTGTCAGTAAGGATTGTTTTAAGACTTTCAAGAGATGAATAATCGCTCATTTCTCCCGAAGACAAGTACGCCATCAATGCTATTGGAATTACTATTTCATTGGCAGGAAAGCCTAAAATAAACGCCAAAAGCATTATACCGTCCAATCCGATAAACTGACCGAAAGGCTCAAGAAACTGTGATATTTTTAAAAGCAGCGACGTTTCCCCTACTGTTATATTCGCAAATATCCAAATGACTAAACCTGCAGGTGCTGAAACTGCCACGGCTCTAAGCAAAACAAATATTATTTTTTCCTTTACAGTATCCCATATAACAGTTAAAAATTTAGGCTTTCTGTAAGGAGGCAATTCAAGGACAAAGGTGCTTGGAACACCTTTTAAAACTGTTTTTGTAAGTATTTGGGAATTGACAAAAGTCATAAGCATTGAAAGCGCCATAAAGCTTAATAAAATAACCGAAGAAAGAAATGTGCTGTTGCAGAAGAACATACTAATAACTGCTATTAGAAAAGGAAACCTCCCGTTACAAGGCGTTAAGGAGTTAGTTATAATAGCTATAAGCCTTTCTCTCGGAGAATCAATAATCCTTGCACCGCTGACACCAACGGCGTTACATCCGTATCCCATACAGGTAGTAAGCGCCTGTTTTCCGCAGGCTCCGCAGCTTTCAAAAGCGCCGTCAAGATTAAAAGCAATTCGAGGGAGTATTCCTGCCTCCTCCATAATTGCAAAAAGGGGAAAAAAGATTGCCATAGGCGGAAGCATAACTGCCACGACCCAAAGCAGAACCTTTAAAATACCGTTAACAAGTATGCTGACAAATACTTCAGGCACGCTGACTGATATAAGCCAGTTTGCCAGCCAAAGCTCAAAGCTGTCAAAAAGCTCTCGAAGAACTGACGACGGGTAATTTGAACCAGCAACAGTAAGCCATAAAACAACCGCAAGCATAAAAAGCATTGCCGGTATTCCTGTATACTTGCCGAGAAGTATTTTATCAAAAAACTGTTCTCTTCTCTCTTTTTTTGACGGAAGCTGTTTTACAGTGCTTTCCGTTATTTCTTTAGTTTTTTTGCTTATTGTCGTAACTACGGATTTCGCCGCATCAACTCCGTATTTTTCAAGGTCAATCCTGCTGACGTGAACTGCAGACCAAAAACTTGCGCTTATTTGGGGGTAATTTTTTTTAAAAGACTTATTGAATTTTTCATCATTTTCAAGAAGCCTTAATGCACAAAATCTCAACTTTTTTTCGTCGTTGATAAAAATTTTCAACCGTTTTGAAACTCTGTGAACAGCGTTTTCCAACTGATTTTCATAAAACAATGTGGGAATATCGTTTTCTTTTATACCGTTTGAAATTAAATGTACTTCTTCTAACAGCTCATTTATTCCCTTTCCGCTTCGGGCTGTTGCTTTTATGACAGGAGCGCCTAAAAGCTTTGAAAGTTGATTAATATCTATGGTAATGTTTTTCTTTTTTGCCTCATCCCACAAGTTTAAAAGCACTACTACCTTATCTGTAACCTCAATGATTTGCATTACAAGGTTCAAATTTCTTAAAAGATTGGTAGCATCTACAACACAGACTACACAGTCATACCTTTCAAAGCAAAGGTAATCACGGGCTACCCTTTCTTCCTCGCTGGAGGAAAGGAGGCTGTATGTACCCGGCAGGTCTATAAGTTCGTAATTATTAAACTTATAATAAAACTTGCCTGTTGCAACGCCTACTGTTTTTCCCGACCAGTTGCCCGTATGTTGATGGGAGCCGGTAATTTCGTTAAATACAGTACTTTTTCCTACATTGGGATTGCCCATAAGAAGAATTTTCTTTTCCCTTATCACATTATCACCCTGATTCTGCTTGCATCTTTTTTTCGCAAAGCTATTTTACTGCCGCATATCAAATATGCAATAGGCGTACCTTTTAATCCTATATTAAGACATTTAACCTTATTGCCTTCAACAAATCCCATATCAAAAAAACGGCGTGCAAAGTCGCTTCCCTGCTCGATTTTTTTTATTACTGCCGTATCATTTTCTTTCATTTGAGAAAGATGCATATATAATCACACCCCTACTTAAAAAACTTCATAGTATCCTATGAGTTAATTCACATAATTGTGAAAATATGTTGATTTTGAAAGGGCATTTATGATATAATTTTTAGGGTAAAAACAAAACCAAGAAGGGGTAAAAATTATGTCAGTTGAAAAATTACAATACTTTGTAAACAACGAATTTAAAGACTCAAAAACAGATGTGTGGTACGACCTTCACAACCCGTCAACAGGTGAGGTTACCGGTCAGGCTCCATGCTGTACCAATGATGAAGTTCTCGAAGCTATCGAGGCTGCAAAAAAGGCTTTCCCTGGTTGGAGCGGCACACCTGCTATAAAAAGAGTTCAGATTCTCTACAAAATCCGCCAGCTTATCATTGAAAGAATGGATGAGCTGACAATGTGCGTAGCAAAAGAAAACGGCAAGGTTTGGGCAGAGGCAGAAGGCGACGTTCTCAAAGCTAAAGAAGGTACAGAGCTTGCCACTCAAGCTCCTTCACTTATGATGGGTGAAAGCCTTATGGATGCTTCAACAGGCTATGACACAGTTAAATACCGTGAGCCTATGGGTGTATTCGCAGGTATTGTTCCTGTTAACTTCCCTGCTATGATTCCTTTCGGTTGGATGGCTCCTACCTGTATTGCAACAGGTAACACAATGGTACTTAAAGCAGCATCACTCACACCAAAAACAGCTATGATGTTTGCTCAGATTTACAAGGACGCAGGCGTTCCCTCAGGTGTAATTAACGTTGTAACCTGCTCAAGAAACGAGATTGACACGATTCTTGATCACCCTGACGTAAAAGGTATTACTTTTGTAGGTTCTACTCCTGTAGGTCTTAAAATTTATCAGAAAGCAGCCGCTTCAGGAAAGAGATGTCAGGCTCTGTGCCAAGCAAAGAACCACGCTCTTATTCTTGAGGACTGTGCGCTTGAAAGAACTGTTGCAGGTGTTATCAACTCTGCATACGGCTGCGCCGGTCAGAGATGTATGGCGCTTTCCTGCTGTGTTGTTCAGGAGTCCATTGCAGATAAGTTTGTAGCAGAGCTTAAAAAACAGGCTGAAAAAGTTAACTGCGGTCCGTCTTGGGATAAGTCATCACGCCTTGGTCCTATTACTTATGAAAAGCACTACAAGGAAGTTCTTGCAGATATTGACAAGGGCGTAAGCGAAGGTGCTACACTTGTACTTGACGGCAGAAACACTGTTGTTGAAGGATATGAAAACGGCTATTTTGTCGGTCCTACAATCTTTGACAATGTTACAGAAGATATGACAATCGGTCGTGACGAAGTATTTGGCCCTGTTCTTTGCATTAAGAGATGCAAGGATTTCGAAGAAGGTCTTAAAATTATGAATGCAAGCCCCTATGCAAACGGTTCTGTTATTTATACTCAGAGCGGTTACTATGCAAGAGAGTTTGCACGCCATACTGACGGCGGTCAGGTTGGTATCAACGTTGGTATTCCTGTACCTGTTGGATTTATTCCTTTCAGCGGTCATAAGCAGTCATTCTTTGGTGATCTTCACTGTCTCGGCAAGGATGCTTACAGATTCTTTACCGAGTCAAAAGCTGTAACTACTCACTGGTTCAGCGAAGAAGAAAAGAAAGCTACCGAAGTTTCAACTTGGGACGGCACAATTTAAGGGGTAACTCAATATATGGCAAAAGGTTCTGTTCGCATAATACGAACAGAACCTTTTGTTTTGCTTATATATTATAACAGATTTTAGCAAAAAAGTAAATACTGTTTATTATAGCAAATATGGTGTATAATTTAGTTACAGGATATATAATCTATATTCTGAATTTACTCAGCGGGAGGCTGATTTTATGATTAATATTACTGCAAGAGGCTTTGATTTAAGACAAGGCGCTAAAGACGGCATTGAAAAGGAGCTTAAAAGAATTGAGAAAATGCTTCCAAAGGCTGCCACATTTGACGTAACGCTTTCAAAAAAGAAAGATGGATTCAAGTGTGATATTACTGTTTTAAATGTTGGCTCTTTTATCAGAGGTGAAGCTGTTGCCGACAGAATAGAACCTGCTATTGATATGGCTGTTGACGATTTAAAGAGAAAGTTGAGAAAACTTAAAACTTATTTCGTAGACAAAAAGCGCAAAGGCGGAATTGATGAGTTAGCTGAGGCGTTTGCTCCTCTCGATGATGAAAATATAACGATGGAGGATTTTGAACAGTTTGACGCTGCTTCTGTTGAAATAAAAAGAAAGAAAACAATTACTCCGAATATGATGACAGATGACGAAGCCATTGTACAAATGGAGATGCTGGGCCACAGTTTTTTTGTTTATCTCGGACTTGACGGTGAAACTAAAATTATTTATAAGCGCGACAAAGGATATGGTCAGTTAATTTGCGAATAAACATCTTGTAAATCTCAATGCAAATCGCTGACAAACAAGAAGAGGCTGTGGATAAATCCACAGTCTCTTTTTTATGTTTAATTGTCATTAAAAATACAGCGCATAAATTTATAGTAACAAAAAACACTCTGCGGCAACCGCAGAGTGTTTTTATTAATTATAAAATGCCATTTGGAGAGATAATATCGTCTCCGCCGTTTAAGTCTCCTCCAATGGATGTGGTCATTATATCATTTTGAAGTTGAGTGTAATTACGAACTTCAAACTCTGGTTCAACATATACTTTCTTCATAATTTACACCCTCCTTATCCTACAACTGCATCTCTTGTAACAGCAGAATAAATTTCAGTTCTGTTGCCTTCAGCATCTTCAACAACGGCATATGCACGATAATCCATAGGAGCATTGCCGCCGCCGATAATGTTCAATACAAACTGATTACCTTCTGTTAAATGAAGAACCTTAGCTCTAGTTAAACCTTCATTAAGAACATTGAAATCTTCTGCAGCAACATCTGCACTGTCAAAGTCAATTAAGAAACCTTTTTCAAGTACAGTATAGCCTTCCGGCACTGCAAAATTACCAATTAATGAAACTTTTTCAAGATTATCACTGCTTGAGTAGATAGGAACTATTGTTGATGATGATCTTACAACAGGAACCTTATTATCAGGGTTATAATCTGTACCGTCAGGATTTGTAAAGGTATCGCCGTTATTGGTTACTGCTGCAACTAACTCATCATAAGACATTGCAATAATCTCTGAACGCTCGTAAGCATAGAACTTGTAATTCTTTTCAAAGCTCAATACCTGCATATCAAACGGATGATCAGGAGAATCAGGATTTGTCAATGTTACCCAACAGTAGAAATCTTCTCTGTCAGTTGAAATTTCAACAGCTTCATTATACTGATACTCGCCCTCAATAATCTTGTTTTCCATGGCATAGAAAGAATCAAAATTAGGATAAGCATTAATCTCGTACTTAACTACTCTGTCAACAGTGTATCTAGCATATACAACCATATCACTGCTTACAATCGTATCGGCAGTAACAACCTCACCGTCAGTTGGTGCATTGTAGAATTTATCGAATGTATAGAATGCAATATTTCTTTGGCTCTGCTCGAGTTCAGTACCGATTTTTTCATTGGTCGGAACATAGAAAATGTTACTGATGAATCCTGTAACATTATTCTTAACAGTTACTCTGCAAAGCTGCTCGTCGTCTGATGAGCCAACAGCGGTCAAATATGAATCGCCTTTTACGATAAATGAATAAGCAGGAGCTGTTGTCAAATATCTTTCAGTTGAAGTATTGTAATTGTAGCCCTCTTCAGTGCTTTCGCCGTATGACGGAGCTGCAAAGAAACCAGTCCAAGAGTAATTGCCCTGAGTTGCTTCGTCTTCGCTGCTAAGCACTCTGCCGTCACCTGAAATAATTACGTGTGTACCGTAATCAACATCAGGAAGAACAAGTTGATCGTTGAGATAAACATTATAAGTCATTGCTGAATTCAAAGCATCTCTTAATGCCTGATCAAGTTCGTCCTGATTAGCGTAAGATACGCCTTCATAGGTATTAGCGCCGATAACTACTTCCTGTGTCAAACCAGCCTGAAGCTGATCAAACTCAGTAGAATCATACTGGTCAATATCCTTTTCCATTACAGCTGTACGAGCCTCTTGAACCTGAATGTACTGTGTTTCATCAGGAATTAAGCTCTTAATGATACCAGCTTCGTAATCAAGAGCTTCCTGCTTTGAAGCAGGAACTGAATTCTGCTGGCCGCTAACAAACAACTCATAATAGGTTAACACTGAACCACTTGTATCATCAAAGTATCTATTAATATTTTCTAATGTTGATACCGGAAGTTTTGAATCCTCAGTACCTTTCAATGCTTCTCTAAGCGCTGTCAACTGAGTCACATAGTTGGTCCAGTCTGCGTGAAGAGAACTACCGCACTTATCACATTCTCCGTCGTCATTATCATCAACGCAAGCCTCTGTATATGGCTCAATATCTCCTACAGAACAAGAAACTGTGTGATTAAATTCACCATCGATAGGAGCATAAACGAAACTATGACCTTTTGCTTCAACATAGTTGTCATTATAGGTATATCCGCAATGCTCACAGGTATGATGAGTATATCCCTGTGCTGTACATGTTGGTTCAACTACGCCGGTCTCTGTGAAGCTGTGAATAGCATCAGTATTATCCTCAACAGGAACAAGACCATTCTTTGCTGCAACAAGTGCTGACATAAATGCAGTCTGTGTTGATGAATCATAAGACTGATAATCATTCAAATATGATTCAGCTGTGAGAAGAGCGTTTTTGTAAGTTTCCCAACTGTCTGCTGTATAACATTTTGAAACAAGATTAAGTCCAATATACTCATTATAAGTATTGCGGATGTCAGTCTTATCACTAATGATTACCTGGAAAGGCATATTCAGTGTAAGTCCAGCATAAGGAGTTGAAGTTTGATGCTGATATTTAACAGAGAAAGTAGCCGATTTTGTTCCAACACTCTTATCTCTGAGAAGAATATTAAAGTAGCCGTATGCGTCAGCATTATAGCTAAAGCAATCAGTACCAGTAATACTACCGTTAATAGGTGTTGCACCTTGAATACTGAAAGCGTTTGTATCACTTACGGAATTGCTTATAAGGTTAATAGGATGACAATCAGCCTGCCAACCTGAATGGTTCAATGCGCTTACAAGCATTTGAATTGTGTCGTTATT
>CALWVQ010000035.1 GCA_944385025.1 uncultured Eubacterium sp. | reverse complement strand
GGCTGGAACAGCTGGGACTGCTTCGGCGCAGGAGTCACAGAAGACGAATTAAAAGCAAACGCCGACTATATGGCGAAGCACTTAAAGGACTACGGCTGGGAGTACGTTGTGTGCGACATTCAGTGGTACGAGCCTAATGCCAAAAACAATGATTACAACAACTTTGCTCCTCTTAATATGGACGAATACGGACGGCTTATGCCTGCCGAAAACCGTTTTCCCAGCGCAAAAAACGGCAATGGATTCAAGCCTATTGCAGACTACTGCCATTCTTTAGGTCTTAAATTCGGAATACATATTATGCGAGGTATTCCCCGTCAGGCTGTCCACGCCGATACGCCTATAAAAAACAGCAAATTCACCGCAAGACAGGTTGCTCATCACTTTTCTGTCTGCTCTTGGAACACAGATATGTACGGACTCTATAACTGTCAGGGCGCTCAGGACTACTACAACTCCATTTTTAAACTTTATGCAAGCTGGGGCGTTGATTTTATCAAGTGCGACGACATATGCGTAACTGAATTTCGCCAGTGGGATACGCCGTACAGCGCATACTACGAAATCGAAATGATAAGAAAAGCCATTGACGGCTGCGGCAGAGACATGGTGCTGTCCCTTTCTCCCGGTCCGGCACATATTGAAAATGCAGACCATTTGGCAAAAAACGCTAATATGTGGCGTATTACAGGCGACTTTTGGGACCAGTGGGACAAGCTCCACGATATGTTTGACCGCTGTTATCTGTGGCAGGACAAAGTAAAAAAAGGGAATTATCCCGACTGCGATATGCTGCCGCTGGGCAGGCTGTCTAAAAACGGCATTTGCCACGGACCGCAAAACAGAATGACCCAGTTCACAAAGCCTGAACAGGTAACTATGATGAGCCTTTGGGGGATTTTTAAAAGTCCGCTGATGATGGGTGGCAATATGCCTGAAAACGACGAGTGGACTCTTTCGCTTCTCACAAACGGCGAATATATGAAAATGCACAGAGAGAGCACAAACGCTCATCAGTATTTGCGAAACGAAAAAAGCGGCAGGGGCGAAATTATATGGACGTCTAACGGCAAAAAGTGCAAGTACGCCGCCCTGTTTAACACAGACAACAAGGCAAAAAAACTGCTGCTTAACCTTGCCGACATACTTATGCCTGATGAAAAATACGAAATTTACGACATTTGGGCAAATAAATCTTTGGGCTGTTTCAAAAATACCTTTAAGGCAGAAATTGAACCTCACGGTGCAGGTCTTTACAAAATAACCCGAGCTAAATAACAAAAGCCTTGCAGTTAATCTGCAAGGCTTTTTTGCGTTTATTTATGCTTGATTTGAGATTTTCTTTATCTTTCTGTCAAAGATTGCTTTATCAATAATCCCTGTAACCTTGTCAAATATTACTGCAAGCACAATTGTTACAGCAATACAGCAAATTACAAACATATACTTATGGCTTTGTGAATAGCCAAGTTTGTCAAAGAGGTACATAGGTAACCTTTGAAGTATATAGATACTGAAAACGTGACGGCCGAAGAATGAAAGAATGGGGTTGAAAAACGATACTTTCATCGTAATGAGAAGCATCAGCACAGTAAAGGCAATCGCCCAAAGGGAATAAAACTCTATTCCGCCTTTCCACCTTCTGAAATAGGTAAGGCAATATGCGCCTACCACAAGCATAAGGATAAAGAAATAGATTATGTCATTTTTCATAACAATCTTTTCTATCAAATCCTTAAACAAGGACCACCATACGCCTAAAGCAAACAAAATCAAGGTGTTATATGTGTAACTTTCTCTTCCCATTTTCATCTGCACATACACAGCAACTATCACAAGACCTGTAAATACTGCCGCACAAAAATAATACAGCTTTGGATTATCATTAAACTTAATAACGAAGAAAGAAACAAAAAACAGAATATACAACAGGAATATTGCAAAAATGTACCAGCTTGAATTGCCGTAAGACGACCAGCCGATTGTTGCAAGAAGCATCTGCTTAAGCGTTACTGTCTTTTTAAGGTACAGCCATTCTGCAAAGTATAAAACAAGTGCAAGATTAAAATTGATAAATAAAGTCCAAAATCTCCTTGTCATTATACTTTTGACATAGGAATACTTTTTCCGTTTCACCGACTCTGTCATACCATAGCCGGAATAGAAAAGAAACGACGCCACAACCATTTGGTTAAGATGGCTGCTTACCGCCATATAGGCAGCGTCATATGCGCCGCCTGTATCAATGTACTGTTTTGCGTGGCTAAGCAGTATAAGAATTACAAAAAATCCGTTTACCGCCGTCGTCTTATCCTTGTCCAGATAGTCTTTATGAAACTGACCTTCCTTTGCCGCATTCATCTGATTAAACAAGATAAAAACGGCAATAACAAGAAATACTGTCATAGCTTTTCTCCTTCACATATCAGCACTTACACTGATTACTGGGGCTGATTCTTTTTTAATCCTCTTTTAATTATCTCAAACATTACAAGACTCATAATAACACAGATAAAGTCTGCGGCTGCCTGTGCCCAGATAATACCCTCAAGTCCCACAGTGGCTCTCATAATAAACAACAGCGGAATGTAGATAATACCCTGTCTGCCGATAGAGAGGATAAGGCTCTGTACGCCCTTGCCCATTCCCTGAAATGCAAAATTAAGCACAAACATAATACCGATAACGGGCCCGGGGCTCATAAGCGCCGTAAGCATCTTTACACCTAAATCAACAACCTCGGCGTTGTCAATAAACATACTGATTACGTTTTCTCTGAATATCAGATAAAAGGCTGTCATAAAAACGCCTATTATAACGTTGCACATCATACTAAAGCGCATACATTTTTTCATTCGGTCAACTTTTCTTGCGCCGAAGCAATATCCTATAAGAGGCTGAACTCCCTGTGCAAGACCTACCTGAAGCATTACTACAAGCATATTGGCTTTCATAGCAACGCCCATTGCGGCTACTGCGTTATCACCAAAACTTACAAGCACTATATTTACAATGATATTGCTCAAACTCATAAGCAAACTGTTAAGAGCTGCAGGAAGTCCTACGCTGACAACCCCCTTGAAAACTCCGTTTTTAACCGTAAATCTTTTAGGAGTAATGCTTAAAATGCTTTTTCCTCTAAGGAAATAAACAAGAAAATAAATTACTGTTGCCACGTTGCCCAAAACAGTTGCGATTGCCGCACCGGCAACGCCCATATCAAGACCGAAGGGCATACTCAAACCAAAAAGCTTATCGCCCTTGTCGAGAATAAAAATAGGGTCAAGCACAATGTTTACAAGCTGTCCCAAAACCATACCTATCATTGACTCTTTTGCAGCGCCTTCACCTCTTACAAGATTACCTACTGCAATAGCTGTAACAACAAAAGGCGAGCCGATTGATACCCACTGAAGATAATCAACGGCATAACCGATAGTATTGTCGCTGGCGCCTACAAGATAAAGAATCGGTATTTTAAAAACAAAAAACACAATGCCTAAAATCACGCCCACAAAAATTGAGCCGTAAATGCAGAAACTGCTGATACTCTTGACCTTATCCATTTTGCCCTCACCGAGAGAACGGCTTACAAAGGCGCAGCCGCCAACGCCGAAAAGGTTACCCACAGCGATAAACAGCAGGAAAAGGGGCATTGAAACAGATACGGCGGCAACCTGATTGCTGTCGCCTGTCTGACCTACAAAGAAAGTATCTGCAAGATTGTATACTATATTTATAAGCATACTAAGCATACTGGGCAGCGCCATAGTTGCAACAGCTTTTGGCACCGAATACTTTTCAAATACCTGTATGTTGTCTTTCATATAGTTTTACCTCCTACAAACAAATAAGTTTAGCTGAAAATCAAAGCAGGTTGGAAATATTTATAAAATCCTCCATAGTAAGCTTTTCGGCACGGATATTCGGCTCTATTTCAAGTTTATCAAAAGCCTGAACTATCTTGCTTTTCTCCACGCCCATAGTGTTGGAAATACTGTTAAGCGCCGTTTTCCTGCGCTGTGAGAAGGCGCATTTCACCACGGTAAAGAACTTTTTTTCATTCTCTATCTTAAACGGTTTTTCTTTTCGCAGTTTAAGACGGATAACAACGCTGTCCACCTTGGGACTTGGCATAAAGCACGTTCTGTCAACTGAAAAAAGTATTTCGCTTTCGGCATAATAATTAACTGCAACGGTAACTGCGCCTGCAAGTCTTGTGCCCACATCTGCGCACAGCCTTTCCCCCGCCTCCTTTTGCACCATAACCACAATTTCATCAATGGGAAGATTGCTTTCAAGCAAAGTCATTATTACAGGCGAGGTTATGTAGTAGGGCAGATTGGCGCAGACCTTAACGCAGGAACAGTCTGAAAACTTTTCTGCAATAAGGCTTTTTAAGTCAACGCTTAAAACGTCGGCGTTTACCACCTCAAAATTATCAAATTCACCCAGAGTTTCCTCAAGAACGGGCAAAAGCCTTTTATCAAGCTCCAAAGCCACTACCTTTTTTGCAACACGGCAAAGTTCTTTTGTAAGAACTCCCACTCCGGTACCGATTTCTATAACCCCTATGCTTCCGTCTGATTCAAGGCTGTCAGCCATTCGGGGACACACGTCCGGGTCGATGATAAAATTCTGACCCAGCGCCTTGGAGAAAGTAAAGCCGTGGCGGGACATAACTTTTTTAATTGTATTAATATCATACAAATTCATATTAAAGCCCTGCTTTGTTTTAATTCGGTGTTATTCTACCATATAAATTTTAAGTTTACAACTTTTTTCTTGACATTTTAAAAACTTATGCTAAAATACTCATTAGTCGGCTAATGTTAGTCGCCTAAATTTAATTTTGAAGGGTGTGAGTTTACGATTTGCACGCAGGAAAAAATCATAAAGAAAAGCTGCCCGAAGGAGTTGTAGGACCGCGTATTATGCATCTGCATAAGCTGATACGTCAAGTTTTTAACGAGGCGGTCAGCGAAGAAGGTCTTTTTTCCGGTCAGCAGGATATTCTTTTTGCTCTTATTGAAAACGAGGGAATAACCTTGGGCGCTCTTGCAAAAAAAATAGACGTTTCTGTTGCAAGCGCCAGTGTATCCGTAAAAAGAATGGAAAAAAACGGTTTCATTAAAAAGCGCTGTGATAAAAATGACGCAAGAATAATTCGTCTTTACCCCACCGAAAAGGCTAAAACTGCCCCTGAAAACATAAAGAAAAAAATGGATAATCTTGAAAACACCATCAATAAAGGTATGAGCAAAGATGAAATACTGACTCTGTCACATCTGCTTCAAACAGCGATAGATAATATAAACAAAAGGAGTGCGTCTGATGATTAAAAAACTCGCCAAATATATGAAAGGGCTTTGGTTTTTGGCGCTTATCAGTGCGTCGGGAATGATAATCGAGGCAGTATGCGAGCTGGCTCTGCCGTCAATCGCCAACAGCATTTACGAAATGGTAAGTGCGGCAAGCTCTCCCGAGGAAACAAAAGCACAGGTTATTAAGTACGGACTGATAATGTTTGGATTGGCAGTTTTAGGTCTTTGCGGCGGTCTTGCCACTATGAAAACCTCTGCTATTGTAAGCCAAAGATTTGCCTACAAGCTCAGAAACGATGTTTATAAAAAAATCAGCAGATTTTCATTTAAAAATATCGACACTTTTTCAACGGCTTCACTTACTACAAGAATGACAAACGACATTACAACTCTTCAAAACGTGTTGATGATGGGACTTCGCATTTTGGTAAGAGGACCTGCTTTGCTTGTGGTTGCCGCCGTTTTTGCTTTCAGCATAAACGTAAGACTTTCGGCAATTCTCATTTTCCTTCTTCCCGTTATAATTGTAGTTGTTGCGGTAGTAATGAAATTCGGTTTTCCTCTGTTTCAAAAAATGCAAAAGCGCATTGATAACGTTAACAGAGTTGTTCAGGAAAACCTTATCGGTATAAGAGTAGTTAAAGCCTTTGTGCGTGAAAATCACGAAAAGAAAAAATTCCACAAGGCGTCAGACGAATTAGCCGCACAGGGTGCAAAAGCTTCGGGTCTTATCGTTACGGTAATGCCTATTATGATGCTTATGTTCAACGTAGTAGTTGTATATGTTTACTACAAAGGCGCTTTCGCAGCCCAGTCAGGCGAAATCGACGTTGGTCAGATTTCAGTTATCTCATCATACATCACCCAAGTTCTTATGAATCTTATGATGATTTCAATGATGCTGCTTATGGTGGCAAGAGGTAAAGCCTGCGGCGATCGTGTTGTGGAAATACTGGACACTAAAATTGACATTGTAAACCCTGAAAACCCTTATATTCCTGAAAAGGAGAACGTTAAGGGAGAAGTTGAGTTTAAAAATGTTTCTTTCAAATATTCCACCGACTCCAGCGGCGACGATATACTTGAGGATATTTCATTTAAAGCCAATGCAGGCGAGGTTATAGGTATCGTGGGCGGAACAGGCTGCGGTAAATCCAGCCTTGTACATCTTATTCCGCGACTTTACGATGTAACCCAAGGACAAGTGCTTGTAGACGGCGTAGACGTAAGAGAGTACGATATAAAAACCCTTCGTGATATGATAGGCGTAGTTTTGCAGAAAAACGTACTTTTCAGCGGAACTATCAAAGAAAATCTTCGCTGGGGCAACGCAAACGCAACAGACGAAGAAATTATCACTGCCTGCAAGGCAGCTCAGGCTCACGATTTTATTACGGCGCAGCCTGACGGATATGACACAAATCTGTCACAGGGCGGTCTGAACCTTTCAGGCGGTCAAAAACAAAGGCTTTGTATTGCCCGTGCAATGCTGAAAAAGCCGAAAATTCTTATCCTTGACGACTCCACCAGCGCAGTTGATACCGCCACCGAGGCAAAGATAAGAGAAAGCTTTTACACAGAACTTTCCGATACAACAGTATTCATTATCGCCCAGCGTATTTCTTCTGTAATGGACGCCGATAAAATTCTTGTTGTTGACGACGGTAAGATTATGGGTATGGGCACTCACGATGAGCTCATTGAAAACAACGAGATTTATCAGGAAATTTACCACACTCAGCAGAAGGGGGTGCTTGAATAATGCCAGCTATGGGACCGGGCGCAAGAGGCGATTTTAAAAAGCCTAAAAACGTCAAAAAAACATTCGGCAAAATGCTTGGGTATATGGGCAGAAGCAAGATGCTTTTGCTTGTAGTATTTCTGATGCTTATTGCAAGCACCGTGTGCAGCATAGGGGCGTCATACTGCCTGAAACCTATCTTAAACGGCATTGAAACTACCCTGAAAAACGGCACATTTCTTGATGTAGGAGTAAAAGAATTAGTTAAAAATCTTGTTACTCTTTCACTGCTCTATATAGGGGCGGCTGTTTTCACCTTTACCCAAAGCAAAGTGATGGTAAAAACGGCTTATAAAACTACAAACCTTATACGTAAGGACTTGTTTGACCATATGCAGACACTTCCTCTGCGTTATTTTGACTCAAACACCCACGGCGAAATTATGAGCCGTTTCACTAACGACGTAGACAACATTCAAATGATGCTTGAGCAGTCAATGGTACAGCTTGTATCCTCGGTATTCACATTCTGCGGTATTGTGGCTATGATGATTGTTTTAAGCCCTAAAATGTTTTGCATTTCCCTTGCGGCTCTTGTCATAATGATGTTTGCCGTAACAAAAATCAGCAAAAAGACTCAAAAGTATTTCAGGCTTCAGCAGAAAAATCTGGGCGATATGAACGGTACTATCGAAGAATCTGTTGAGGGAATGAAAGTAGTCAAGGTGTTTAACCACGAGGATCAAGCGGTTGAGGATTTTGAACAGACAAACGAAAAGTTCAGAGCCGCCGCCACCAAAGCGAACTTTTATTCAGGCATTATGGGTCCTACCTCAATGGGTATCAACAACGCAAGCTATGCAATTATCGCTTTAACGGGAGGACTTCTTGCTCTTACAGGCGGACTTGATATCGGTACTTTCTTTACCTTCTTAAGTTACTCAAAACAATTTACACAGCCTATAAACCAGATTGCCAACCAGATGAACACCCTTTTCTCCGCCCTTGCAGGTGCAGAAAGAGTATTTGAGGTTATGGAAATGGAAAAAGAGGTTGACGACGGCACAGTTACCCTTGAAGCCGAAAAAACACAGGAAGGCAAAAAATGGTATTGGATTGACGGCGACAAAAAAATCGCCGTTGAGGGCAAGGTGGTATTTACCGACGTTGATTTCTCATACGTTCCCGAAAAGCAGGTTCTTAAAAACATTAACCTTTATGCTAAACCGGGACAAAAAATTGCTTTTGTAGGTTCAACAGGCGCAGGTAAAACAACTATCACAAACCTGATTAACCGTTTTTACGATATTCAGGAAGGTTCAATCACCTACGACGGAATTGACATTAAGCGAATCAAAAAAGACGATTTGAGAAAGAGTCTTGCTATCGTTTTACAGGATACTCATTTGTTTACAGGCACTATTATGGACAATATCCGCTACGGCAGGCTTGACGCCACAGATGAAGAATGTATCGAGGCTGCGAAACTTGCGTCGGCGCACTCATTTATCCGACGTCTGCCCGACGGCTACAACACCGTAATCACAGGTGACGGCGGAAATCTGTCACAGGGTCAGCGCCAGCTTCTTGCAATTGCAAGAGCGGCAGTTGCAGATCCTCCTGTTATGATTCTTGACGAGGCAACATCCTCTATCGATACAAGAACAGAGCTTCATATCGAACACGGTATGGATAGACTGATGATAGGCAGAACAGTATTCGTTATTGCCCACAGGCTGTCAACCGTTCGCAATTCAAACGCTATTATGGTACTTGAAAACGGAGAAATAATAGAGAGAGGCGATCACGACGCACTTCTTGCTTTGAAGGGCAGATACTATGAACTCTGCACAGGAAAAGCTAAATTGAGTTAAAAATATATTGTGTATATCAAACCGCAAGCAGTATTTTTTATACTACTGCTTGTGGTTTTTTATCTTTTTGAGTATTTTGTAAATTTTTTCTTAAAAAAAAGACTTTACATATCAGCTTTTTGATGATATAATTTAGCCAAGTGGTATTATTTATTTATAGTTATTTTAGACGAGGTGTTAGATATGAAAAAGTTTTTATCAGTTGTTCTCGCTGCAATTATGGCAGTGTCAGCTCTTGCAGTATCTGTTGTTCCTGTAATGGCTGCCGA
>CALWVQ010000034.1 GCA_944385025.1 uncultured Eubacterium sp. | reverse complement strand
AATAATGAAAAAAGAGGAATTTAGCGCATTACCGATGCTTGTGCAGCAATATTTAATATATTTGGAAGCAATCAAAGGACACAGTGAATTATCTGTTATTGAATATGCATCTGATTTGAGAACTTTTTTCAGATATATGTCAAGGCTCAAAAATTTGTGTCCTAAAAATATTGATGACGAAGAAATTGATATATCCGGTATTGATATTGATTTTATTAAGAGTATTACTCTTATGGACGCATATCAATTTTTAATATACTGTAAAAATGAAAGAAAAAACAGTGAAAGTACAAGAGCAAGACGCGTTGTGTCAATCAGAAGATTTTTTTCATATCTTACGGATAATTTGGGCGTGCTTGAAAACAATCCGATGAAAACACTTGATGCTCCAAAAACAAGAAAATCGCTTCCAAAATATTTATCACTTGAAGAAGCCGAAAAACTATTGTCAGTTGTTGACGGCAAATATAAAGAAAGAGACTACGCTATTCTAACTCTTTTTTTGAACTGCGGTATGAGACTCAGCGAGCTTGTTTCTATTGATTATAATGATATAAAGAGTGACAATTCTTTAACAATCATAGGAAAAGGAAACAAGGAGCGCAAAGTATATTTAAACAAAGCCTGTATCGACGCCGTAAACGCATATATGAAAGTCAGAGCTCACGACGGAGTAAAGGATAAAGCATTATTTTTGAGTTCGAGAAATCAACGCATAAGTGTAAAAACCGTTCAGCATATAGTTTACAGCTATCTTGACAAAGCCGGTCTCGGCGACCGCGGATTATCGGTGCATAAGCTGCGTCATACAGCAGCAACTCTTATGTACCAGCACGGAAATGTTGATGTTTTGCTGCTAAAAGAAATTCTCGGTCACGAAAATCTGGGTACAACTGAAATTTACACACACGTAAGTGATGATGCCGCTAAAAAAGCAATTGAGTCTAATCCCCTATCTAATGAAAAATCTAAATGGTAACAACTGAATAAAGCAAACAAGTCATAACCGAATTTACAGCAGATACTGCCAGTATCAAAACTGCATAAATTAAGTATTTTTTTGTATAATCTTTAATATCTACGTTATTCTCACTTAAATCAGCATTTTTTGTGCAATCCATTATATTTTGAGATAAATTTGTGCTTATTTCGATAGTTAAAGCAATAACAGTAACAAAAAGCGCAGAAAACGGCACTATCATAATAAGTGAGTAACCAACACCCTTTACGCCATAGTTAACAAAATAGTAGGCAAGCTTAATTCCTGTAAAAATACCCACAGTCATAGGCACAGCGTTGACAACAGGAAACCCAATCAAGCAAAAACCGAGAAAAACCACAAGTACAAAAACGCTGAAATACACACAAAAATTTGCTATAAAAAGTTCAAGAAAATCATTACTGCTGGGAGCAAGAAGTTTATCTATATTTTCAAACTGAGTTATCTTATAAAAATATGAACCTAAAAAGAGACCGAATAAATAAAAAAGTCCGGTATATAAAACAGATTTGAAGTCAGAAAACTCAAAATCAAATTTAATTTTTCTTTCTTTCTCTTTTTTAGACTGCTCAAGATTAAATTCCTTGAATAAATCTTCATCTTTCATTTTTTCACCTTGATTTTCTTGATGATTTAAATATAGCTACACACATTGCGAAAACAAAAATTACCGCAATTTTCACTAATTCAAACGCAAAACTCCCCTGCCCGCTTACACAGAAATTAATTATACTGAAAACAGCAAGCGGAAAAACTGACAGTAAAGACAATAAAAGAAAGTTGTTTTTAAACCCACTGATACTGACGTATGATATAATCACTGACGATAAAGCACAAATTGCAACAGAAAAGTATTCTAAGGCTTTTAAATCCAGATCAAGTTTCAATGTGATAAAAGAAAAAACAGTTGCCAGAACAAATATTGATATTACTGACGAAATTATTATTTTAACAATATAACTGACAAACAAGCTTTTTGTATTGCTCGAAGTAATTTTAGGCATAATAAAACCCCCTGAATTATCATATTCAGAGGGTTTTAAATTTAGAATATTATTTATTGTCTTTTTTTGTTTCGTCAATAACTTCTTTGTCAGCCTTTTTTGATTTTGAAGCTTTCTTTGCTTTTGCAGCCTCTTTTGCAGCTTCAACTTCTTTCTTGTGCTGCTCTGCCTTTGTTACGTTAGTATTAACTGCCCAACGCTCTATTTTCATCTTGTTTCTGTCAGAGCCTGTTTCAATAATAAGGTCATTCTCACGGATTGTAACAACCTTACCTACAATACCGCCGATAGTAATGATCTCATCACCGATTTCAAGTGACTGACGCATTTCCTGCTCTTCCTTCTGGCGTTTCTTTTGCGGTCTTATCATAAGGAAATACATAACGCCCACAAGAACAACCATCATAATGATGTATGTTGTTGAACTACCTGTTGTTCCTGTACCGGAAGTACCTGAAGCAGACTGTGCCATTAATAATATTGAATCAAACATTTTTATATTCCTCCTAATGCGAATACAGTTATTATATTAGAAAACTTTACCTTTTGCAAGTATTTTCTATATTCTTGTGTCAAGTTTTACACAATATTCATTTTTGTAATCGTTGAATGTACCGTTTTCCAAACATTCTCTGATTTCTTTCATAAGATTATTATAGAAATAGAGATTATGAATTACGGCAAGGCGCATACCTAAAATTTCGCCGCTCTTAAAAAGGTGTCTCAAATAAGCTCTTGAATAATTTTGACACACCGGACAATCGCATGTGTCATCTATAGGACTGTCATCTCTTTCATATTTGGCATTATTAATATTTATTATACCTTTTTTTGTAAACAACTGTCCGTGGCGGGCGTTTCTGCTGGGCATTACACAGTCAAAAAGATCAACTCCCCTGCTGACAGCCTCCAAAATATTACCGGGAGTACCTACACCCATAAGGTAGCGTGGCTTGTCTTCAGGCATATAGGGTTCAACGGCTGAAATTATCCTATACATATCTTCTTTTGGCTCCCCTACTGCAAGTCCGCCGATAGCATACCCGTCAAGTCCCATTTTAGCAATTTCTTTCATATGCTCTATTCTTAATTCATCGAAGGTACAGCCTTGATTTATGCCGAATAAAAGCTGATTTTTGTTAATAGTAGTTTCAAGAGAATTAAGCCTGTCCATCTCTTTTTTACAGCGTTCAAGCCAGCGCAAAGTCCTGTTACAAGCCTCTTTAGCATATTTGTAACTGGCAGGATTTTCTACACATTCATCAAATGCCATAGCGATAGTTGACGCTAAATTCGACTGAATTTGCATACTTTCTTCAGGACCCATAAATATTCTGCGCCCGTCAACGTGGGAATTAAAAGTAACTCCCTCTTCTTTAATTTTGTTAAGTTTAGCAAGACTGAAAACCTGAAAACCGCCGCTATCTGTAAGGATAGGTCTGTTCCAGTTTGTAAACTTGCGCAAACCGCCCATATCATATATCAGTTTATCATTTGGTCTGACGTGAAGATGATAAGTATTGCACAGCATAACCTGACAACCGATATTTTCCAAATCTTTAGTGGATAATCCGCCTTTTATAGCCGCAGAAGTAGCCACATTCATAAAAGCCGGTGTTTGAACTGTTCCGTGCACGGTTTCAAATTGACCGCGTCTTGCAAAACCCTCTTTTTTTATCAGTTTATAACTTGCCATATTGTACCTCAATAGATAAACATTGCGTCGCCGAAAGAAAAGAATCTATATCTTTCATTTACAGCAATCTTATACGCATTCATTACATTATCATAACCTGCAAAGGCGGAAATCAGCATAATAAGCGTGCTTTCGGGAAGATGGAAATTAGTAATAAGTGCATCCATACACTTGAATTTATACCCCGGGTATATAAAGATTCCAGTATCATCCTCATCTTCACAAATTTTACCGTTTTTTGTTGCAACAGACTCTACTGTTCTGCAGCTTGTAGTGCCGACACAGATAACTCTTTTGCCGTTTTGATGAGTACGATTTATCAAGTCGGCAGTTTCCTTAGGCATAATATAGTGCTCTTTGTGCATTATATGCTTTGTCACATCGTCAACTTTAACAGGTCTGAAAGTGCCAAGCCCGACGTGAAGGGTTACATACCCGATATTTACACCTTTGTTTTTAATTTCTTGTAACATTTCAGGAGTAAAATGAAGTCCCGCGGTAGGAGCGGCTGCTGAGCCTAAATGTTCGCTGTAAACAGTTTGATAGCGCTCTTTGTCTTCAAGCTTTTCCTTAATATAAGGCGGAAGCGGCATTTGACCTATTTCATCAAGAACAGCAAATATATTTCCATTGCAGGAAAACTCGACAATCCTGTTACCATCTTTAAGAATATCGGTTACTTTGCATTCAAGCTGACCGTCTCCAAACACAAATTCTGTTCCTACTTTTGCTCTTTTCCCGGGTCCGCAAAGACACTCCCAAACAAGATTTTCCCTTTGTTTAAGAAGTAAAAATTCTACAACAGCACCCGTTTCCTTTTTTACGCCGAAAATCCTTGCAGGAATTACGCGGGTATCGTTTAAAACAAGGCAGTCACCCTCATTAAGATACTCCGTTAAATCTTTAAATATTTTGTGTTCAACGTCACCTGTATTCTTATTTAACAGCATCAATCTTGATGCATTTCTCGGCTCAACAGGGGTTTGAGCAATAAGCTCTTCGGGCAAATCATAATAAAAATCAGATGTTTTCATTATATTCTCCAAAATAATAAATTTACAATTGACATATATATATAAATAGTGATATTATATATGTCAAGTATGAATACCATTTTCGTACTTGACTATTATATTGCATATCATCTTGTTTTACAAGGTATTTTTTAAGGAGATTTGTTATGAACAAAAAGTTTAACGTAGGAATCGTGGGCGCAACAGGTATGGTTGGTCAAAGATTTGCTACTCTGCTTGACGGTCACCCATGGTTCAATGTAGTTTGCCTTGCCGCATCATCAAGGAGCGCCGGCAAAACTTACAAAGAAGCAGTAGGTAAAAAATGGTGTATGGATGTTGACATTCCGGAAACAATGAAAGATCTCGTTGTTATGGACGCAACTAATGATATTGAAAAAATCACTTCAATGGTAGATTTTGTTTTTTGTGCAGTAGATATGAAAAAGGACGAAATCAAAGCCCTTGAAGAAGAATATGCAAAGCATGAGTGCCCTGTTGTTTCAAACAACAGCGCTCACAGATTTACTCCGGATGTTCCTATGGTTGTACCGGAGCTTAATGCACACCATATTGATATTATCCCAGCGCAGAGAAAAAGACTCGGCACAAAGCGCGGATTTATTGCAGTTAAATCAAACTGCTCACTTCAGTCATATGTACCGGCTATCTTCCCTGTAAATGAGAAATATCCTGTTAAAGATGTTCTTGTTTGTACTTATCAGGCTATTTCCGGTGCAGGTAAAACATTTGAAACTTGGCCTGAAATGATTGATAACGTTATCCCTTATATCGGCGGCGAAGAGGAAAAAAGCGAAAAAGAACCGCTTAAACTTCTCGGTACCATCGAAGACGGCGTTATCAAGTCAGCAGATAAACCTAACTTCACAGCTCAGTGCATTCGTGTTCCTGTTTCAAACGGTCACCTCGGTGCTGTATTTGTTAGATTTGAGGACGGTAAAAAACCGACTAAAGAAGAAATGATTGAAATTTGGGATAACTTTTCAGGAAGAGCTCAGGAGCTTGAACTTCCATCAGCTCCTAAAAAGTTCCTTAACTATTTTGTTGAAGATGACAGACCGCAAATCAAATCTGAAAGAATGCTTGAAAACGGTATGGCAGTTTCAATCGGCAGACTCAGAGAAGATACACAGTATGATTATAAATTTGTCTGCCTTTCACACAACACATTAAGAGGTGCTGCCGGCGGCGCTGTTTTACTTGCAGAGCTTCTTGCAGCAGAAGGTTATATGGATTAATTTATAAGGAGAAAATATTATGAAAGAACCTATTTTTACTGGCGCAGGCGTTGCTATTATTACACCTATGAATCAGGACGGAAGTGTAAATTACGACGAATTTGCAAAATTTATTGATTTTCAGATTGAAAACGGTACTGACGCAATCGTTGTATGCGGAACAACCGGTGAATCATCAACACTTCGTGTTGTTGAGCATAATGAGGCTATCAAATGGTGCGTTAAATATGTAAACGGCAGAGTTCCTGTTGTTGCCGGCACAGGTTCAAACTCAACTGCTTGTGCTATTGAAATCAGCAAAGAAGCTTGTGAAGCAGGAGCAGACGCTATATTGCTTGTTACTCCTTACTATAACAAAACAAGCCAGCGTGGACTTATTGCTCACTACACAGCAATCCACGATGCTACTGACAAGCCTATCATTCTTTACAACGTACCATCAAGAACAGGTCTTAACATTGCACCTGAAACAGCTTATGAACTTTCAAAGCTTCCACGAGTAAACGGCATTAAAGAGGCTTCAGGAAATCTTGAGCAGGTAGCTAAAATCCGTGAGCTTTGCGGCGACAATCTTAATATTTGGAGCGGTAACGACGACCAAATTTATGATATTATGGAGCTTGGCGGTAAGGGCGTTATATCAGTACTTTCAAACATTTGCCCACAGGAAACCCATGACATTGTTCAGACATATCTTGACGGAAATAAGGAAGAAAGCAAAAAGCTTATGGATAAGTATATGAAACTTGCCAAGGCAATGTTTGTTGATGTTAACCCTATTCCCGTTAAAGAAGCAGTAAACCTTATTGGATTTAATGCAGGTCCCTGCAGACTTCCTCTTATCGAAATGGACGATAAGAACAAAGCTTATGTTAAAGAAACAATGAAGGAATACGGCTTAATTAAATAATTGGTCAAGTATAAGGAAATATAAAATGGTTAGATTTATTTTAGTTGGCGCCTGCGGCAAAATGGGCAGAGTAATTGCAGATATAGTCAGCAAAAGAGAAGACTGTGAAATAATTGCAGGCGTAGATAAATTTCCAAAAGATTGTTCTTTCCCCGTGTATGAAAGCATTTCTGAAATAACAGACAAGGCAGACGCAGTGATTGATTTTTCCCACCCGTCTGCACTTGATGATTTGCTTAATTATTCTGCAAAAACTGGTACATCTTTAGTTCTTGCTACAACAGGTTATGACGATGAGCAAAAAAAGAAGATAAAAGATGCTTCAAAAGTGTCCCCTATTTTCTTTACTTATAATATGAGTATGGGAATTAACCTGCTTGCAAATCTTGCTCAAAAAGCTGTTGAGATACTTGGGGACGGTTTTGACATTGAAATCGTTGAAAAGCATCACAATCAGAAGATTGACGCACCAAGCGGCACTGCACTTATGCTTGCTGATGCAATTTGCGAGGTTACTCCGAATCCTATGAAGTATGAGTACGACAGGCACTCAAAGCGTGAGAAAAGGACTAAAAACGAAATAGGTCTTCACGCTGTCAGAGGCGGCACTATTGTGGGCGAACACGAAATTATTTTTGCAGGCAGAGATGAAATAATTACACTTTCACACTCTGCAAGAAGCAAGGAAGTATTTGCTGTTGGTGCTGTAAACGCCGCACTTTATATGGCAGGCAAAGAACCCGGTTTATACGATATGAAAGAGCTTATAGATTAATAAATAAATTTTAAGGCTGTCAGATAATTCTGGCAGCCTTTCTTATTTTATATTTTATAAAATTATTTAAAAAATTCCGGTATAAGATTATTCATCTTGTCGGGTATGTCAATAGACTGCGGACAGTGCGATGCACATTTGCCACAGTTTACACAGGCGCTTGCATTCACATCAATCTTTGAATAAAGGTTCACTGCCTCATCTTTTGAAATTTCACTCTTTTTAAACTGATTATAAATATCAAAAATTGTGCTTATCTTTATGCCTTGCGGACAATCGGCACAATAATCGCAACCTGTGCACGGAATAACCTCGCTTTTATTTAGCATTGCACAGGCATTCTCACAAATTTTATATTCGCTTTCAGTGAAAGGAGTAAAATCAGTAAATGTTGAAATGTTATCGTCCAACTGTTCAATAGTATTCATACCGCTTAAAACAGTAAGGACATTGCTGTGACTGGCAACAAAGCTCATTGCCCAAGATGCAACACTGTTGTTCGGTCTTGCTTTTTTGAACATTTCTTCAATATCACTATCTACTTCGGCAAGCTTTCCTCCTCTGACAGGCTCCATAACTATTACGGGAATACCTGCGTCAGTCAGTATCTCATACTGGGTTTTGGCATCCTGATTCTTCCAGTCAAGATAATTCATCTGTATCTGCGCAAAGTCCCATTTATGAGAGGCTACAATACGTTTTAAATCTTCAATAGTTCCGTGAAAAGAAAATCCTATATTTTTAATTTTGCCCTCTTCTTTTTTCTTTACAACAAAATCATATGCACCGAATTTTTCACACTTGTCAAAGTTTTCTTTATTAAGAGAATGGAGAAGATAAAAATCAAAATAATCCATTCCTGTTCTTGAAAGCTGTTTAGAAAATACTTTTTCCATATCGCTTTTTTTAGGACAAAGCCAAATGGGCAGTTTGTCAGCAAGATAAAAACTTTCACGGGGGTATTTTTTTAGTGCAGTGCCGATAAACTTCTCGCTTTTTCCAACGTGGTACATATATGCCGTATCAAAATAGTTTACTCCGTGATTGTAGGCATAATCAACTAATTCCTGTCCCTTTTCATAGTCAATAAGGGGATTTGCTTCTCGCTTAATTGCCGTTTTACAGGGAAGACGCATCGTACCTAAACCAAGTAAAGATATTTCTGTATCTTTAAACTTTCTTTTATCAATCATATTTACCCCTCCTGAATTGCGATTATTCCTTTGACCAGGTAACTCCCTGCGGAGTATCTTTTAAAATAATACCCATTGCTTTCAAATCATCACGGATTTTATCGGCAGTTGCCCAGTCCTTATTGGCACGAGCCTCTTGTCTTTTGGCTATAAGCTCCTCAACTTCACTGTCAATGTCGTTAGACTTTCTGTTATAAAGAATACCGAGAACTCCGCAAAGCTCGTCAAAAACATCGCAGGCAGCCTGACAGGTTGCTTTGGTGACGGATTTATCAAGAATTTTTGTGTTAATATCCTTTACTAATTCAAATACAGCAGAAATACCATCGGCAGTATTGAGGTCGTCATCCATTGCAGTAATAAACTGTTCTCTTCTGCTGTTTAATGTTTTAACGATTTCGTCGTCAGCATCCCCTTCAACTGTGTTCTTAAGAGCAAAGTCAAGGCTCTCACGACAGGTATAAAGTCTTTCAAGAGCTGACTTGCACTGTTCTATAATCTCAAGATTATAGTTGATTGGTGAACGATAGTGAGAAGAAATAAGGAAATATCTGATTACCTCATAACCGTATGCGTCGGCGATTTCTCTAACTGTTTTAAAATTGCCAAGAGATTTGCTCATCTTAACATTATCTACGTTAATGTAGCCGTTGTGCATCCAGTATTTTGAAAAAGTGCAGCCGTTTGCACATTCGCTCTGTGCGATTTCATTTTCGTGGTGAGGGAATATCAAATCCTGACCGCCGCAGTGAATATCAATTGTTTCACCTAAAAATCTTCTGTTCATAGCAGAGCACTCAATATGCCATCCAGGTCTTCCTTTGCCCCACGGTGACTCCCAGTAAGGCTCCCCTTCTTTTGCTGCTTTCCAAAGAGCAAAGTCAAGTGGGTCTTCTTTTTTCTCACCTACTGCAATTCTTGCACCTGACTGCAAATCTTCAATAGGCTGATGACTTAACTTTCCGTACTCCTTAAACTTTAAAGTTCTGAAATAAACATCACCGTCAACAGCATAGGCATAGCCTTTCTCCTCAAGAGTCTTGATGATATTGATAATCTCGTCAATATTTTCGGTAGCCTTTGGGTGAACTGTTGCCTCTTTGAAGTTTAATCCTTTTGCATCTGTCCAAAATTCTTCAATGTATTTTTTTGACACTTCTTCAAAAGTTAAGCCTTCTTCATTTGCTCTTTTTATAATCTTATCGTCAACGTCAGTAAAGTTTTGAACAAATTTAACGTTATAACCACGGTATTCAAGATATCTTCTGAGTACATCAAAAACGCAAAGCGGTCTTGCATTACCTATGTGAATAAAGTTATATACAGTTGGACCGCAGGCGTAAATTTTAACCTCATTTTTATCGACAGGAACAAACTCTTCCTTTTGTCTTGTCATTGTGTTAAATATTCTCATTTTAAGCCCTCCTTCAGCTTTTCAATTTCTTCTTCTAACAGTTCAATCTTCTTCTGATTATTTTCGATTGCGTTCATTACAGGATCCGGAATATTAATTTGGTCAAGGTCGTCAACCCTTTCGCCGTCAATTCTCACAACCTCACCGGGAACGCCAACAACGGTAGCATTAGGTTCAACGTCTTTTACAACAACTGCGCCTGCGGCAACCTTTGCGTTTCTGCCAATTGTAATAGGTCCTAAAACTTTTGCGCCTGAGCCTATCATTACGCCGCTTTCAATGGTGGGGTGACGCTTTCCTACATCCTTACCCGTACCGCCTAAAGTCACGCCCTGATAAATTATAACATCGTCACCGATTTCGGTAGTTTCGCCGATTACAATTCCGCTGCCGTGGTCAATACAAACTCTTCTGCCGATTGTGGCTCCCGGGTGAATTTCTATTCCTGTTTTATGAGCGCACCGCTGACTTATATATCTGGCAATAAACGGCATATTATGGCGCAAAAACCAATTTGCTTTTTTATGACTTCTTAACGCTTTAAAACCGGGATAAAGCAACACTATCTCAAGAGGATTTCGTGCTGCCGGATCGTGCTCCATAAAGCTTTTAACGTCCTCTCTAAAAGAGTCAAACATATTCCTTCCTCCAAAAAAATATGCCCCTGTCTATGACAGAGGCAATAGTAACTGCGGTTCCACTCTTGTTTATACTTAACTGCAATAATTACAGTTTAAGCCTTTAACGCGGCTAAACGGCTTGAAATACTTAATTCCTCCAAGCAACTCAAGAGTGCATTTGGGCAGGTCCGTCATATAAATCTCACAGCAAAACGATTTACTCTCTGAATGAAGGTGATCTGCTTACTTTTCTCTGTCACAGTTTTTGTATATTTTGTTTAATACTATTATATCTATTTTTACCAAATTTGCAACATTTATTTTGTTTTAATAAGATGCCAGCCGTCTTTGGCATAAATGAGTCCGCTTAATACGGCAACAACCGTAACAATCCAAAACGCTATCGTACAGTATACGTTAAGCCACGGCGTTTGCATAGTTATATCTGCCTTTCCCTCTCCGATTGCCAGAAGCAAAAATACCATACCTGTTGTTGCCATCTGCAAAAATGTTTTACATTTTCCGAATTTATTAGCGGCAATAACCTCTCCTGTTGTAGCTGCAGCCATTCTTATACCTGCAACAAGAAATTCTCTTGCAAGCATAAGCATAATACAAATATCTGTGTGCCAGCCCATATTTACGAAAATGAGATAAGCCGCAAACACAAGACTTTTATCGGAAAGAGGATCCATAAGTTTTCCGAAATCGGTAACAAGACCTTTTTTACGGGCAATATTGCCGTCTAACCTGTCGCTCATACAGGCGATGAAATAAACAAGCAAAGCCGCAACCCAGTGATACGGAAATTCAATATAAGAAAATGCGACTAAAAACGGGATACAGCAAAATCTGAATACTGTAATTCTATTTGGTAAATTCATATTTCTTCTCCTAACAAATCATATCCGTCATAACTTGTAATTTTAACATTTACAAACTCGCCCACATTATGCTTTGAAATCGGTTTAAAGATAATTCCGCTGTCAATTTCAGGCGAGTCGAGATAAGACCTTCCGATGCAATGATCGTCGCTAACTTCATCAATTATAACTTCATAAACCTTTCCAATCTTATCTTTGTTTGCATCTTCAGTTATGGAATACTGAATATCCATAAGGACTTGAGCGCGTCTTTCCTTCACGCTTTCGTCGATCTGATTATCAAAATCATAAGCAGGCGTATCTTCTTCCGGTGAAAAAGCAAAACAACCCATTTTGTCAAACTTAATCTCCTTGACAAATTGACAAAGTTCTTCAAACTGCTTATCGGTTTCCCCCGGAAAACCAACCATAAAAGTAGTTCTTAAAGACAGGTCGGGAATCCTACTCTTCATTTTGTTTAAAAGAACTTTAAGGCTTTCATACGAACCGTTTCTGTTCATAGACGAAAGTATTTCAGCATTACAGTGCTGAAGAGGAATATCTATATATGAACATATTTTGTCTTCTTTTGCAATAACGTCTATCAGTTCGTCCGTTACTCTGTCTGGATAACAGTAAAAAAGTCTTATCCACTTTATACCGCTTATCTTGACAAGTTCTTTTAAAAGCTCGGCAAGCTTATACTCGCCATACAGTTTTAAACCGTATTTTGTTGTGTCCTGAGCTACTATAATAATTTCTTTTACACCTTTATCTGCAAGGCATTTCGCCTCTTCAATAATACTTTCCATAGAGCGCTCTATATAACCGCCTCTTATACCTGGAATAGCACAGTACGAGCACTTATTGTCGCAGCCGTCACTTATTTTAAGATAAGCCCAATGAGGAGGCGTAGAAAGCATTCTTTCGCCTTCAAGGAGAAGATACTCTCTATTTGGAAAAAAGCTGGTTTTAATGCCCAATGCGGCTTTTTGACAGACCTTAACAATATCTCTGTCAGCACCAATACCGATAACAGCATCAACCTCAGGCATTTCTTTTAAAATTTCATCCTGATAACGTTGTGCAAGACAGCCTGTAACCACAATAGACGAAACAAGACCGGCTTCTTTATACTGTGCAACCTCAAGAATAGTGTCAATAGCCTCTTTTTTAGCGTCCTCGATAAATCCGCAGGTATTAATAATCATAATATCGCTGCCCTCAATAGTGGGTGAAATATCAAAGCCGTTACTATTCAGTTTTTCAAGCATTATTTCGCCGTCAACCTGATTTTTGGGACAGCCGAGAGAAATCATACCAACCTTAAAATTCATCGTCTTCCAGCCTGTAAAATGCAGATTTTATATCGCTATATGAAAATCCTTTTCTTTGTAAAGCGGCAATTACTTTATTTTTGCCGTTATCCTCAAGTAATTTACTTTTAAATTTATTCTCTAAGAGTTCAACTATTACCGAAACGCTATCAAATTCAAAATCAGACAAAACTCTTTCAACAATATCTCTTGCCACACCGCGTTTAAAACATTCCTGTTTTATATGATTAAGCGAACAATGCTTGTTATTAATCATATATTCAACAAGACTTCTGCAAAAATGTTCGTCGTCAAGATATCCTGCCTCAATATACCTGTCAATTGCCTTTTGAGCACTTTCTTCATCAACGGTACGCATCAGCTTAACTTTAAGCTCTTTAACCGAATGTTCCCTTCTTGATAAAAAGTCTGCACATTTGTTTAATGCTTTTTTGTAATTAATACCGCTTACAAGATTTTCCCATTCTTCCTCGGAAATGTCAGTACCGTCGATTATGTAATTATCCATCCAGAAATTAATATCTGTGGTAATAGTATATTCGCCGTCAAGAAGCAGGTGAACTTTGTTTCCCCTGCCCCTTTGATGAGTTATTATCATTAATCTTCGTCGTCCTCAACTGCAATGTCAAGTTTTGCTTTAGCAGCGGCACGTGTTGTTGCAGGCTTGCTTACTGTTTCGTCTGCATCGGTAGTTGCCATCGGCGCTGCTTTTGGTCTATACTTTTGATTTGACTGTTCCTGAATTTCAGCAAGTTTTTCTTTTATCTCTTTTTCAAGTTTAGCGGCAAACTCAGGGTCGTTTTTAATTATAGCTTTTACGTTGTCTCTGCCCTGGCCCAGTCTTTCATCACCATAGGAGAACCAAGAGCCGCCTTTATGTATTATGTCGTACTCAACAGCCATATCGAGAATTTCGCCCTCTTTGCTGATACCTGTACCGTACATAATATCAAATTCCGCAGACTTAAACGGAGGAGCAACCTTGTTTTTAACTATTTTACATTTTGTTCTTGAGCCTAAAATCTCTGTGCCGCTTTTAAGCTGCTCTGCCTTACGCACGTCAATTCTGATTGAAGCATAGAATTTTAATGCACGTCCGCCTGTAGTAACCTCAGGATTGCCGTAAACAACACCGATTTTTTCACGAAGCTGATTTATAAAAATAATTATGCAATTTGTTTTATTAACAGTACCTGCAAGTTTACGAAGAGCCTGTGACATAAGTCTTGCGTGCTGACCAACGTGGCTGTCACCCATATCACCTTCGATTTCGCTTTTAGGAACAAGTGCCGCAACAGAGTCGACAACAATAATGTCAACAGCGCCGCTGCTTACAAGCTGTTCCGTAATCTCAAGAGCCTGCTCACCGTAATCTGGCTGAGATACAAGGAGAGAATCAACGTCAACTCCTAAGTTAGCGGCATAAATCGGGTCGAGAGCGTGTTCTGCATCTATGAACGCTGCCTCGCCTCCGGCCTTTTGAGCCTCTGCAATACAGTGAAGTGCCAGAGTAGTTTTACCGCTTGATTCAGGACCGTAAATCTCAACAATTCTTCCCTTTGGAAGACCTCCTATACCTGTTGCAATATCAAGTGTTAAGGAGCCAGTCGATATAGCATCAACTTTTAAATTAGCGTTTTCGCCCAAACGCATAACTGCGCCTGCGCCGTACTTTTTTTCAATTTGTTTCATTGCGGATTCTAATGCAGTTTTCTTATCTGAAGCCATAGAATATCCTCCTAAAATTTATCTGATTTATTATACTATATATTGTATAATAAATCAATAGTTATACTAAAATTAGGACTTTTTGAAAAAAGAGTAAAAAAACTCTTGCTTTTTGTTTTAACTTGTGATATTATACCAACTGTTCTAAATATTTAAGGAGGTGTTCGCAAATGGCAAAATGTGAATACTGCGGAAAAGACGTATCTTTCGGCATCAAGGTTTCTCACTCACACAGAAGATCAAACAGAACTTGGAAACCAAACATTAAAAAAGTTAAGGCTATTGTAAACGGCTCTCCTAAAAGAGTTAATGTATGCACAAGATGCCTTCGCTCAGGTAAGGTTGAAAGAGCATAATATTTCCCATAAAAAACAGCACCGATTACTCGGTGCTTATTTTTTTACTTATTTTTTTGACTTGCTGAAACTGATTTTGTTTTCAGTATGATTTATAAGCTTTTTTAAATTTCCCCTATGAGCAATAACAACAATAAGAGTAAATACAACTGCAATCAGCGTAAGCACAAAACTCTTATAAAAAAGGTAGATAAACACGGGATAAAGAAGCGCAATGATAATACTGCCAAGGGAAACGTACCTTGTTACTAAAACAATGAGAATGAGTATAGCAAGAAGAATAAGTCCTATCCTCCAGTCAATAATAAACACCATTCCGCCGGAAGTGGCAACACCTTTGCCGCCTCTGAACTTAAAATAACAAGGGAAAATATGACCAAGTACGCAGAAAAATCCTGAAAAAGACTTTACGTAAACTTGATACTCATTTCCGAAATTCTGCTCAAGCACATCATAAATGCCGAGTAATTTGAGAATTGCGTAGGCAATTAGTATTGAAACTGCTACCTTTACCATATCGCCCAAAATAGTAACAAGCGCAAGCTTTTTACCGTAACTACGCAACATATTTGTTGTGCCTGCATTACCGCTTCCGTGATTTCTCACATCATCTTTTGCAAAGTGATTTGATAAAATAACGCCGAAATTAAGGCTTCCCAAAAGATATGATGATACAACTATCAGCAGAACTCCTGCAAATAATTCTTTAGAAATAGTTTCTAAAACAGCCGGCATTATTTTTTGCCCTCATTTCTCTCTCTGATGATAAATCTGACAGGGGTGCCGTCAAGACCGAAAACTTCTCTGATTTGATTTTCGAGATAACGCTGATATGAAAAATGGAACAATTCAGCATTATTAACGAAAAATACAAATGTCGGCGGTCTTGTTGACGCCTGAGTCATATAGTATATTTTAAGGCGCTTTCCTTTATCGGTGGGCGGCTGAACACGGGCAGTTGCCCCTGCAAGCACGTCGTTAAGCTTACCCGTGGAAATACGCATTGAATTTTGAGAGTGAACAAACACAATCATCTCAAAAAGTCTGTCAATTCTCTGCCCTGTTTTTGCAGAAATAAACATAATGGGAGCAAAACTCATAAACGAAAAATCATTCTCAAGTTTTTTTCTGTATTCATTCATAGTGTTGCCGTCTTTTTCAACAGCATCCCATTTATTAACCACAATTATACAGGCTTTACCCTGTTCCAGCGCAATACCTGCAACCTTTGAATCCTGCTCTGTAAAACCTTCAACAGCATCTATCATAATAACGCACACATTGGCTCGTTCAACAGCCATTCTTGCCCTTATGATACTGTACTTTTCGATAGCGTCATTAACCTTGCTTTTTCTTCTCAGCCCTGCGGTGTCGATAAAATTAAACTTACCGTAACTGTTTTCGATGAAAGTATCAGTTGAATCTCTTGTAGTCCCTGCTATGTTTGATACGATTGCTCTGTTCTCGCCTGTTATTCTGTTAATCAGTGAAGACTTGCCTACATTTGGCTTGCCGATAACGGCAACTTTAATGATTTCCTCGTCATCATCATCATCATCCTCTTCGCTTGTATCAGGAAGATACTTTATAACCTCATCAAGAAGATCGCCAGTACCGTGACCGTGAACAGCAGAAACAGCGATAGGGTCGCCCAAACCGAGATTGTAAAACTCATAAAATTCAGGAGCAGGAGCACCAATGCTGTCGCATTTGTTTACACACAGTATAATCGGCTTTCCGCTCTTTTGAAGCATAGATGCAACCTCGTAATCACTTGCAACAACTCCGTCTTTTAAGTCAGTTACAAGAATAATTACATCAGCGGTGGAAATTGCAATTTCAGCCTGCTGGCGCATCTGACTTAAAATAACATCGTTCGTATCCGGTTCTATTCCGCCGGTATCTACAAGCAGAAACTTATGGTTAAGCCACTCGCAATCACCGTAAATTCTGTCTCTGGTTACGCCGGGCTTATCATCAACTATTGAAAGTCTGCTTCCTATTAACTTGTTAAAAAGTGTTGACTTGCCTACATTAGGCCTTCCCACAACGGCAACAACCGATTTTGCCATAAAATCACCTCATAACAAGAAAGACGGACAAAACTGTCCGTCCTCATAAAATTGTAATTATGCTTCCTTGCTGATAACTTCTTTACCGTTATAATAGCCGCAATTCTTGCAAACCATGTGAGATACTGTGTAACCGCCGCAATTTGAGCATTTTACGAGTGTAGGAGCATCCATTTTCCAAACACTTGATCTTCTCTTATTCTTTCTTGCTTTTGATGTTTTTCTTGCTGGTACTGCCATTTTTATAGCCTCCTTAATATGTTAAAAGCATTTATTTTATTCATCAAGCAATTGCAATAAGGCTTCCATTCTTGGATCAACATCCTTTTTGCAATCACATTTTTCCACATTTAAATTAGCGCCGCATTGAGCACACAAGCCTTTGCAATCATCTTTACAAAGAATTTTTGAAGGAAGAAAGAGGACTACCTCTTCGTTTACAAGTTCATCTAAATCCAGCGTTCTGTTTTTAACAACGATGTAGTCGTCGCCGTCCTGTTCGTTTTGAAGCTTTTCAACAATGATTTTGTTAACATGAAAGGAAAATGATTTTTCCACACTTTCTGCACATCTGTCGCAAAAGCCGCTGAAATTAAAACAAACATCCAAATCAAGATTAATAACGTCAGCCTTAGTAAAAACAGTTCCTTTTGCTTTAACACCGTCTTTTATAGGTGTATACGTGCTGTATACAAAATCGCTGAAATCAAACGTTTCTTCAATCGGGATTTCTTTAACGCTGTTGTTAAACAAACCTGAAAGGTCAATCTTCATTTAACCACCTCAATGCGCTAACTCGCACTAGCACTTTAGTATTATATATATTAGGTTGCCCTTTGTCAATAGTAAATTAAAAAAATAACGGGACTGCTTTCGCAATCCCGTACTTTGTTGTTACATTTCTTCACAGTAGTCAAAAATCTCAACAGGCAAGTCTTCTTTATCACAGCTGATAGTGAAATAGAAGTTTACGTCTGATGCTTCAGCAAGCTCTGAAAGCATCTCGAAAAACTGAGGAAGTTTCTCATACTCTCTGCCAACGATTTTGAAAGTGGCATCAACAAGAATATCTGTAACATCATAGTTGCCTGCACAAATACCGGCAAGAAAACCGTAAAAAGCTTTATGACCGTTGATAAGGTAAGTTTCTGTTTCGAGAAGTCTAGCCTTAGAAGATACATCATATGTAAGCTTAGGCTCTTTTTCAACGCAAACAACGTTGCCGTCAGAAGCCTCAACACAGGCATTTACCTGCTCAATCAGTTTCTTGGTCTTACCTGCGCCTTTATTACCTATGATAAGTTTGATCATATTAAAATTCCTCCAAAGGTGTTTTATTGTCAATTACATCTTAACATATGCCAAGACGTTTTTCAAGACTATTTTTTTCCTTTTCATAGCCCGGTTTACCCAAAAGAGCAAACATATTTTTCTTATAACTTTCAACTCCGGGCTGATTAAACGGGTTAACGCCGAGAATATATCCTGACACAGCGCAAACCTTTTCAAAGAAATAAATCATATAGCCAAAATCTTTTGGAGAAAGAGTATCGCATTCGATTACAAGATTACCTACCCCGCCGTCTGTATGAGCAAGGAGAGTGCCCTGTCTTGCCTTTTCATTAACAAAACTCATTGTCTTGCCTGCAAGGAAATTAAGACCGTCTATATTGCCCTCCTGCTCTGTAATAACGAAATCGTTTACAGGCTGGTTAAACTTAACGACGGTTTCAAACATAAGGGAAGAACCGCTTTCCTGAATAAACTGACCCACTGAATGAAGGTCTGTTGAGAAAATACAGGAAACAGGATAGAGTCCTTTGCCATCCTTACCTTCGCTCTCTGCAAAAAGTTGTTTGAGCCATTCGTTAAACATTGCCATACAAGGCTCATATGAAACAAAACACTCAAGTTTTTTGCCTTTGTTGTAGAAGAGATTACGAACAGCGGCATACTTGAGAACATCGTTTTTCTCAATATCTTTTTCGTTATAAGCGCTTTGAGCCTCTCTTGCGCCTGCCATAAGCTCATCAATATCAATACCTGCAACTGCAATAGGTAAAAGTCCAACAGCTGTAAGAACAGAATATCTTCCGCCGACGTCATCAGGAACAACAAAAGTTTCATATCCTTCTTCATCAGCAAGATTTTTAAGAGTTCCCTTTTCTTTATCTGTAGTTGCAAAAATTCTCTTTGCAGCTTCTTCCTTGCTGTATTTGCTGTTGACGAGATCGCGGAAAACTCTAAACGCAATAGCAGGCTCTGTTGTTGTGCCGCTCTTACTGATAACATTTACGCAAATATCCTTGCCCTCGCAAAGACTTACAACCTCGTTAAGCATTGCAGGGCTGATAGAATTACCTATAAAGTAAATATCAGGAGTATCCTTCTTCAAGCAGTTATAGTTAGGTGAAGTAAGGCCCTCAATAACTGCTCTTGCACCGAGATATGAACCACCGATGCCGATTACAACAAGCACGTCGGCATTTTTCTTGATATATTCTGCCGCATTTTTAATACGTTCAAATTCATCTTTATCATAGTCGGTAGGAAGGGTAACCCAACCTAAAAAGTCGCTGCCCTCGCCTGTTTTATTGTGAAGTGTATCCATAGCTGATACTGCTTTTTCTTCCATGGCCTTGATCTCATTTGCTGAAACAAGATGCTCTGCATGGTCGCTAACAAACTTAATTGCCAAAATAATCGCCTCAGTTCTAACTAAATTGCGGATAAAATCCATCCATTAATCAACTATACTACACTATTTTTGTAAAATGTTCAATACTTTCTTATATGTATTTGAGCAGTTGCTTGAATAAATAGGCAAAATTAGTGGCTTTCACATCCCTGTCGGCAACAACATTTACTGATGCAATCTGTTTATCATCGTTTTTAATTATCATTTCACCCATTACATCACCTTTTTTGATCGGAGCTTTTACCTCACTTTTAATTTTGTATTCATACTCAAATTCCTGTGCTGATTTATCAACAAGCACACTATCGGTATTTTGTGCAACAGGCGTTATTTTTTTCACAACTCCGTTTTTTATCTTAATTTCTGTCAGCTTCGTTTCGTCGATTTCGATTTTTGCAAGTTTGTAGTTGGCAAATCCGTAATCAAGAAGCTGTGTGGATTTATCAAATCTGTCGTCACTTGTGTCAGCACCTAATACAACAGAAACAAGACTCATTCCGTCTCTTGTAGCCGTAGCACAAAGACAGAAACCGGCATTTGAAGTTGTACCCGTTTTAAGTCCTGTTATGCCGTCATACTTGTTAATGAGTTTATTAGTGTTGTTTAACTCTGTTTCTCCGTTTCTCAAGCTGTCAAGCCAAACAGTTGAGTATTTCCTAACAAGGTCATATTTCATTACCTCTTTAGCCATAACGGCAATATCGTAGGCGCAGGAATAGTGATTAGTTACCGTATCGTCAAGACCGGTGCTGTTTTCAAAATGTGTATCTTTCAAACCCAGTTCTTTTACTTTTTCATTCATCATATCTACAAAAGCTGCATCGCTGCCTGCAATATACTCACCAAGAAGCGTGCAGGCATCGTTTGCAGATGCGATAATAACAGCTTTAAGCAAATCATTTACACTCATTTGCTCTCCTACCTCAAGCCAAATCTGCGAGCCTCCTTTAGAAACTGCATTTTCGCTGGCGGCAACCATATCATCAAGGCTGATTTTACCAGTATCAAGTGCTTCCATAATTAAAAGGATACTCATAACCTTTGTAACTGACGCTGGCGAAAGATGCTCATAAGCGTTTTCCTCCGAAAGCACCTGACCGTTGTCAAGGCACATAAGGATACTCGATTTTACTTTAATCTCTGTATCTTTCTCTTGGGCAAATACAGTTGTGGGAGTAATCAAAAATATTGAAAACGACAGTAAAAATATAACAATTCTTTTCATAATATCACCAATAAATAGTATTGCATAAATGTTGTAATAATAACAAAAATTTGTTATAATCATCAAAAACATTAAGGAGAATCATATGAAAGCCGCTTTTTATACTTTGGGCTGTAAGGTAAATCAGTACGAAACAGAATATATGAGCGAACTGCTGAAAAATGCAGGTTTTGAAATAGTTTCGCCGGACAAAGAGGCTGATTATTATATTGTTAATTCCTGCACTGTAACTGCAACTGCAGACCAAAAAACAAGACAGAATATTAGAAAATTTAAAAGAAAGCACCCTAATTCAACCGTTATCCTTACAGGATGTATGCCCCAGGCTTTTCCCGAAGAGGCAAAAGAGCTTATAGAAGCAGACATAATTTTTTCTAACAAAAACGACGGTGATATTTTATCCCTGATAAACAAACATATCACCGAAAATAACAGAACGATCCTTATTGATGAGCATAAAAAAGGCGATAAATTTTGGGACTGCTCAATAACTGATTTTAACGAGAGAATCAGAGCTTTTGTTAAAATTGAAGACGGATGCGACAGATTTTGTTCGTACTGCATAATACCTAAATCAAGAGGCAGAGTACGCTCAAAATCACTTGAAGATTTAGAAAAGGAAGTTAAAAATCTTGCTGACAACTCAATCAAGGAAATTGTGCTTGTAGGCATAAACCTGTCCGCATACGGCAAAGGAGAAGATTTTGATTTAGTTGACGCTGTTGAGATTTGTGCAAATACAAAAGGAATTGAAAGAGTAAGGCTGGGTTCCCTTGAGCCTGATCACATCACTGACGACATAATTCAACGTCTTGCTAAAATCGAAAAATTCTGTCCGCAATTTCACATTTCATTGCAAAGCGGATGTGACAAAACTCTAAAAAATATGAACAGACATTACACAGCGGATGAGTATTATCAGCTTTGCAATAAGCTCAGAAAAACTTTTGACGACGCAAGTCTTACCACAGACGTTATGGTGGGATTTCATCAGGAAAGTGACAACGACTTTAAAGAAAGTCTTGAATTTGTTAAAAAAGTTAAATTTGAAAAGGTACACGTTTTTCCATACAGTGAAAGGAAAGGGACAAGAGCGTCTGAAAAAGGCGATGATGTCCCTAAATCCGAAAAAGAAAAGCGCGCTCAAATTATGATAGAGGAGACTCAAAAGATAAGATCATCCTATCTCAAAGAGCTTGTAGAAAAAACTGTCAGCGTGCTTTTTGAAAATGAAATTGCACCAAAAATATATCAGGGGTACACAAAAAACTACCTGCCTGTAAGAACGTACAGCGATGAAAACCTAATAGGTGTTACCAAAGAGGTTAAAATTACCGACTTTAATGACGATTACTGCATTGCGGAATAAAGATTTTTACACTCATCATTGTCTTTTAGAAAGCTGTAAGAAAAGATATAAAATCCGTCGACTTCATTAATTTTTGACAAATAAGTAATCTGCCTTGCAATAATGTTGTTATTATCAACAAACTCTTTTTTGCCGCTGTCCCCTGCAAATTCATCTTCTTCTCCCGATTTGTAAAGAGGCAACGCAACGTAAAGGTCGCACTTAGTCATTTCTGTCCACCTTTTTGTTGTTTTCATAAACGGCTGATTTTCGTTTTGAAAACCAAAATATATCTGGGGACAAAGATAATCAACATACCCTTCTTCATTTGCCCAAAGCTCAACATCGGCATATAGAGAATTATAGTTGTGCTCAACATCGGCAGCAGGGCTTATACCGAAAGTGACATTACTGTTTATTTCTTTAACTGCGTTGTAAACGCTTTTTACCATTTCGCTTACATTATTACGCCTGAAATCCTCGAGAGCAAGTTTTCCTCCGTTTTTCGTATAAGTTTCATAGCTTGACTTATCAATATCTTTATCGGAAGACGGATAAAAATAATCGTCAAAGCAAATGCCGTCAACTTGATAGTTGCTTACAATCTCCTTTACCCCGTTTACGATAAGTTCATTTGCCTCACTGCTGGCAGGATTAAAAAAGATTCCGCTGTCACACACAATAAGATTATCTGTATCTTTCCATTTCAGTGCCATATTGTTGTCGGAAAGCTTGTCAAATTCATTGGTGGTACTTACCCTGTACGGATTAATCCACGCCTCAAAAAAGAGATCGTATTTATGCGCTGCTTCAACCATTATTGTCAGCGGGTCATACGAAAGTTCTTCGCCTTGAACGCCCGTGCAGTATGCACTCATAGGAAAATATTGTGACTTGTAAAAAGCATCTGCATAAGGTCTAACCTGAACGGTAACCCTGTTAAAGCCGTTTGATTTTAGTTCTTTAAACGCCTTCGTAATTGATTTTTTAAAGTCCTCTTCTTCCTTATCTTTAATAAATGTTGATAGTTCGTAATATGTAAGCCAAACAGCGCTGACATATTCTTTTTCTTGATCCTCATTACTGCTTTGCTTTACAGCCGCGGCACAGCCCGCAAATGACAATAAAACAGCTAAAGCTAAAAACAGACAAATTATTTTTTTATACACTTGAACACTCCCTTGTTTTATTGTAATATAGAAATGGTGATTTTTATGGAATACAAAATCGGCAACTCAAGAAGAGTTAAATCCAGAGGAAATACATATCTTTTAAACTGTCCGCACTGTTCCAAACTTGTTGAGTTTGGTGTATTTTCTAATTATAAGAGAGAATTAGTACCTCGGCTTCCCCTTATTGACTGCAATACGGTGTATTTTTTGGTATGTCCTAACTGTGCGTCAGTTTTTACCGTTGATGAAAATGTGGGTGATGACTTCAAAAGCGGAAACAGAGAGGACATCAGCGAAAAAGATTTAAAAGAATTAAAAGAATTCAAATGATTTCGCAAATTACAGTTTTTCATGCGGTGCTTGCATATCTTGCAGTATTAAATATTATTGCATCTGTTGTTACATTGACAGATAAAATACGTGCCATAAGAGGAAAACGGCGTATTTCAGAAAAAACTCTGATACTTCTTGCACTGCTGGGTGGCTCTTTGTTTGAATTCATAACTATGATTTTAATACGCCACAAGACACAGCACTCAAAATTTATAATTGGTCTCCCTCTGATAATTCTTCTTCAAATTATTTTTTTATTCTTGATTTACTGCAAATTTATAACTGCTTAAATTTTAAGGTCGCATTAAATGCGACCTTTTTACTTTTACAGAATAATACAGATGAGTCCGTTGCATCCCTCATTGATTACGCGTTCAATAGTTTCTCTGAACTTATTTCGGGCGTCAATAGGCATACGGTAAAGTTTGTTGTTAAGTCCTTCATTTACAATCTCGTGGAGTGATTTTCCAAACAGATTGGTATTCCAAATATCTGACGGGTTTTCCTCAAATTCTTTAAGAAGATACATAACAAGCTCCTGACTCTGACTTTCACTGCCTACAATAGGTGCAACCTCTGTAAAGGTATTGCATTTTATCATATGGATTGACGGTGCCTGAGCTTTCAGTCTTACGCCGTACCTTCCGCCCTGTTTCATAATCTCGGGGTCACTGAGTGAAAGTTCGCTCTTATCAGGCATAACGATACCGTAGCCTGTTTCTTCCACGTCTTTAAGCGCTTTTGAAAATCTTTCATACTCCTTTTTCATTGAAATGAGACTGACAAAACTGTCCATCAGATCTTTTTCATCATTAATTGTTACGCCGCAGCTTTCCGAGAGAGTTTGATAGAAGTACTTGCTGTCAACGTAAAATTTCATGGTCACTTTACCGGTAGACAGATCAAGTTCTGAAACAGAGACATCGTCAATAAATTCATTTTTCTTGATTCCGTCGGCAAATGAAGCCATACTTCTGATTGTGCTTATATTGGATACATTATCCTTTATGCAATCATAAATAGACGACCTGATTTGATGATTTTTCTCAAGTCCGTTTATCCACGACGGATAATTAATAGCCACGTTGCTCACAGGAAATTCATACAAAATGTCAGACAAAATATTATTAACTTCTTTTTCAGTAAGTTCAAGACAGTTTACAGGAATTACAGGTACCCCATAACTTACCGTAAGTTCACTGCAAAGTTTTATGACGCTTTGTGACTCAGGTTCAACGCAATTCATAAGCACGACAAAGGGCTTATCAAGGGCTTTTAACTCATCTATTACCCTTTCTTCTGCCTCCTGATATTCTTCACGCGGAATAGAACCGATTGAGCCGTCAGTTGTAATTACAAGACCGATTGTTGAATGTTCGGTAATTACTTTTTTGGTGCCTATTTCTGCAGCCATATTAAAAGGAATTTCCTCGTCATACCAAGGGGTCATAACCATACGCGGCTGATTTTCCTCGATATATCCCACCGAGCTTGGAACAATATAACCTACGCAGTCAATAAGACGAACTTTCATTTTCATACCTTCGCCCATATCAAGCTCAACAGCGTCTTCAGGTATAAACTTAGGCTCGGTTGTCATTATCGTTCTTCCCGCTGCTGATTGTGGAAGCTCATCCTGCGCTCTTTCTCTTACGTACTCGTCTGAAATATTCGGCAGAACAAGAGTATCCATAAATCTCTTTATAAAAGTAGATTTACCAGACCTTACAGGACCAACTACGCCGATATAAATGTCGCCGTTTGTTCTTTTGGAAATATCATTATAAATACTGTTATTCATACTTTGATTAACCTCACATTCCGGGTACAATCAGTACCGTTTTATTTTGAATAATTTGGGAGGTCAAATTATTTTCCGACATAATTAAACTCATATCAGTTGAAAATTTTTTAGCTATATCCCAAACGTCTTCATTCTTATCGGCAAAATAAAGTGTAAGCTGTGGGAGATTTACGCCGCTGTTTTCCTCACTTGCTTCAATATCGGTTATATAGTCAACATATTCCTGTTTATAAAGATACGCACTATAAATATAACTTACACGCAGCAAGATTTTGTCTGTTCCTTTTATTACAAAATCATAGCTTAACAGATTTGCTACTCCCTCGCCGTCATAATCACCGTCACAAAGTGAAAAAACAATATCCTTTATTTCTTCGCAGTAGCAAAGTTGAGACTCGTCATCAAAAAACAAAAAAGAAAGTTTTACAGATATTTTTAGTTTGGAATTCTCAACTTCAGTATTAACTATTGATGCTTTAAGATCTGCAACCTCAATAATACTTTTATCACAGTCAAACGTAATTTCATCTGACCTGTCGTTATAATAATAAACCGGAGACTTTTTAAGCATAACTCTGTCTTTTGTCAAATTGGTGCTGTATTTACACATATAACTATCCGTTACAAATTCAACATCTTCAGCATTCATCAGCTGATAATCAACAGCAACATTACCAACGGCTTCCACCTCGCAAAGCTTGTTATTTGAATCAGCTTTTGACTTAACATAAATATTTGATATTCTGGCGTTAATAAAAGCATTGCTCTCTTCATCACAGTCATCAACATCAATAATTTTTGATAAAGAAAACGAATGATAAGCTTTTTCCAGACTATTATCGTTATCAGAATATAAAACTGATAATTCAACTTTTAGTTTAACAAGCATCTTATCTTTAATTATTTTTTTGTCATCAACATAACATACACAAAAAGTATTGATAATATTTTTAATCGGTAAATCGGTATTCGCAATAGTAAAGGTCTCATCAAAATCAATATTTGAAATTCCTGACTGTCGGCTGTTCAGACACTGTATATCACAACGCCTCAAAAAAGCGTTTTCACAATTTGACATATAAGAACCGTTGTTTTTGCAATAAACCCAAATAACTGCGCCCAAGGCAGTATGGATGTCAATTCTGCGCTGATTAACAAGTCTGAAATTGCAATATTTGTTATTAAGACAAATCCTTGCGCTTGTAATCTCATCCTGACAGTTGCAGTTAACAGGTTTTGAAAATTCTTCTTCAAACGTATTAGACAAAATAACGCCGTCACAGTTAAGGTATGTAAGATAAATCATCACTTTTCCGTGAATGGTTATTTTACCTTGATTAAGTTCGTAATTCGTTACAACACCTTTAGTACTGCACCTGATAACTTTCTCAATATCATCAAGATACTGAGGAATATTTTCCTGAAAATCCAAATCGATATTTTCTGTTATTCTCTCCCTATTCTCATTCAAACACATTGTTTTAAAATCTTTACACAATTCCATAATTTATCTCCTTTACTGTTTCTACAAATACCTATGCTTGTATAAAAGAGAATATGACAAAAAAATAAAGGCCCGTAAAGGACCTTTTATGTTTCGCTTTTAACTTTTTGAATTTTAAAAATTGTTCTAAGTATAGGAGCCAAAAATTTAGGACTTTTGATTAGTACGATTTTCATTGTAATCCCCCACTATTTTTTACAGCACATAATTCCGAGGATAATTACTACTACTGCAAGAATTCTGGCTATCCAGACAGATGAAAAACAGCACGCTACAACACATCCTGCACCGAAAGCTATCCACAAATAGTCACGTCTGCACATTTTCTTCATAGTGTAACACCTCACTTGCTGTATTTACTTCATACTATGAAAAAAATGTTTAATCGTTACTGAAAATTAAAATTAATTTTCCTTTTGTAAAACTTATATTAACCGTTTGGTCTTTAAAACCGTTACTTTGCGTCAACTGATCGTCAGGTTCAAGGGTATATTCTGACAAATCATACTGTGCACCGCTTATTGATAAGTTTTCAACTCTGTCAAAAACAGCAAACATTGAAAAAAACTCATACTTACCTTTCGAGAAATTAACGGGTTTATCAGTAATAATTACCATATTATTGTTGTTTACAAGCTTTGCAGAGATACCGTTATTTAGGCAGTAGTTAAGAGAAAGTATATTTGAATAAGTATGGTCAACTCTTGAACCGATTCCTCCTAATACAGTAATGTCCCTATATCCTCTTTCGGCGGCAACCTTTACACAGTGAAATGTATCACTGTCATTTTTTCTGACTTGAAGGGTGATTATCTCACAGTCTTCATTCGGAGGATATGAAGAATCAAAATCACCGATAATCAAATCAGGTTTAACTCCGATTTTTTTGCACTTCAAGTATCCGCTGTCAGCGCAAATTATAAAACAATCGTTAATGTAATCCTTATAATATGATAAATCACTTTCAGGCGCGCCTGATATAATTACGCATTTTTTTATTTCTTTTCCCATTCCTTAATGTCTTTTACCTCATTATACATTTCAACATAGCTGTTGTACCTTTTTTTCGATATTAATCCGTTGTTTACAGCCTCAACAACAGCACAGCCTTTATCCCCGGTATGAGAGCAGTTGGTTTGAAATTTGCAATTTTCAAGATATGGTGTGAATTCCCTAAAGCAATAAGGCAAATCCTCCTTATATATCTTTTCACACCTTTCAAAATCAAGTGCAGAAAAGCCGGGCGTATCAGCAACATATCCTCCGCAGATTTTAAACAGTTCACACTGTCTGGTAGTATGTCTTCCTCTGCCGAGCTTTTTACTTGTTTGCCCTGTTTCAAGTGAAAGATTTGGGTCTATTGCATTTAACAGAGTCGATTTTCCCACACCTGAATTTCCTGTAAAAGCGCTTGTTTTGCCTTTAAGCAAAGCCTTTACCTGCTCACTGCCGTCACCGTTTAAATTATTGCAAACAATTACATTAAAACCGGCGTTTTTATAAATTTCTTCATATTCTCTGTATCTGTCGCTAAGGTCAGATTTAGTCAAAACTATTATCGGCTCAATTTTTTTAAACTCTGCAATTGCAATAAGTTTATCAAGCACAAACGGATTTATTGACGGATCAACAACAGAAGAAACAATAAAAAGTCTGTCAAGGTTGGCAAGAGGAGGTCTTATAAGGCTGTTTTTTCTGTCTTTAATTTCGTCAATGGTATTTTCGGCATTCTCATTGACAGAAATAGAAACAAAATCACCTACAAGCGGTGTAATGCCTTTTTTCCTAAATATTCCCCTTGCTTTACATTCGTAAACAGTATCAGCGGTTTCCACATAGTAGAAACCGCCGATACCTTTAACTATTCTTCCATCAAGCATAAAATACCTCATACAATCAATTGTTGCTGAAATCGGAAAAATCAAACTCAAGCTTACCGGAAGTTTGAGAATTAACTGTCTGTGTAGTAACGGCGCCTATATCTGTCAGAGAAATTTTTATCTGAGCACTATCCTTGCCGTCAAGAGAAACACTTAGTTTTTGCTCTGAACCGTCCATAGAGAGTTTTTTACTCAAATACTTTTCGCCGTCAACTTCCACTACTAAAGTATCCGACGCAGTTGCTCCTGTATCATCAACATAGTTTGGCAGTTTTACCGTAACATCAATTTTTGCAGGGGCTTCCGTAGTAGTAACACCGGTAGAAATAGTAATTTTTATCGTATCGTTTGCGCTCATTCTTGTACCTGCGGCAGGACTCTGACTTAATACTATTCCTTTTGCGGTGGCACTGTCTTCTGTTACAAAGTTAACATTAGTAAAGCCCATTTTGGTAAGGAACGTACGCGCACTTTCCTGTGACAATCCTTTGACATCAGGAATTTGAATTTGTTCAACTTGCGTTGTTGTGGGACCGGAACTTACATAAATAGTTATTTGAGCGTCAGCTGAAACAACATCTCCTGCTTTTGGATTGGTATAAACAACCTTGCCTTCTTCAACACTGTCGCTTCCTACGCTTGTAACAGTATAATTGTTAAGACCTTCGTTAGTAAGAGCTCTTACTGCCATTTCTTGATCCAAATTATAAACATTAGGAACAGAAATATCATCAGCAGTGACTGCAACAACAAGAGTTACCTGACTGCCGTCAAGAACTTTAGTGCCTGCCTCAGGTATTTGACTTAAAACTATGCCCGACTCTGTTTCATTGGTCTTTTCTTGCTGCATAATAAATTCATAGTCATACTCGTCGGAGCTTTGTATCTCATCATATGACATTCCTACAAAGCTTTCAAGGCTATGGGTACTCTTAAAAGTACCGCCTGTCAAACTCATAATAAGAAGCACAACAGCGCCGATAAGCACAAGTACACCGATTACAACAGCGGTTATGACTTTTTTCTTGTGGTTGGGGTCGTAATATTCTTCAACATACTCTTCCTCTTCCTCTTCCTCGTCATCTTCAGTCAAATCCTTGCTGTCTTGGGCGTTGATTACATACTTTGTAGGCTGTTTGTCAACAAAATAAGAATAATCAAAAGTCGTATCAGGATTTTTCATAACCTCTTCAATGTCAAGAAGCATTTCGGTAGCTGTCTGGTAACGGTCATTAGGGTCTTTCTGCATTGCGTGAACACAAATTTGCTCAAGACCTAAAGGAATGTCGGGATTAATCTCCGTAAGCCTCTTAGCGTCCTCCTGAAGCTGCATAAGAGCAACTGAAACGGCATTATCTGCATCAAAAGGCACTTTACCTGCAAGCATTTCATAAAGAACTACGCCCACAGAGTAAATATCTGCCTTTTCATCGGTGAATTCGCCTTTTGCCTGTTCGGGACTGATATAATGAACTGAACCTATTGCAGTATCAGTGAGCGTTTTTGTATCGCTTCGTGAAAAACGTGCAATACCGAAATCGGCAACTTTGATACTGCCGTTAGAAAGTAATATTATGTTTTGAGGTTTAACGTCTCTGTGAACGATACCTCTGTCGTGAGCGTGCTGAAGAGCTTTTAATATCTGTGTTGTGAATAAAAGAGCATCATTCCACGTAATAGCGTTTTGCTTTTGGATATACTCTTTTAGGGTAATGCCGTCAACATACTCCATAACGATATACTGAAGCTTTTCACCAAAGCTTACATCATAAACCTTAACGATATTAGGATGTGACAAAAGTGCAATGGCTTTACTTTCATTCTTAAATCTTCTTACAAACTCATCGTTAGTTAGAAACTCATCTTTAAGAATTTTTACTGCAACTATTCTGTCGTCAACATTGTCATAAGCTTTGTAAACAACAGACATTCCGCCAACGCCGATTATTTCCTGTATTTCGTATCTTCCGTCAAGGCGCTTTCCTACATAATTATCCATAAATCATTCTCCGCATTATTTAGATATGATTACTACGGTGATATTATCTCCACCACCGTTATTGTTTGCTTTATTCACTAATCTGTCTGCAAAAGCATAGTGCTTGCCATCGCTCATAATATCAAGGATTTCGCTGTTTGAGACATAGTTTGACAAGCCGTCTGTGCAAAGCAGAAGAACATCATCGTCATTTAAGTCTACCTGTTCAAAATCAATTTCAATAGATTTGTCAACACCGACAGCCCTTGTAATAATGTTTTTATTAGGATGATTTTCTGCTTCTTCGCTGGTGATTTTACCTCTTGACAGCAAATCCTGTACCATACTGTGGTCGGTTGTGATTTGTCTGATTGAGTCATGACTTACCACATAGGCACGGCTGTCGCCGGCGTGGGCAATATAAGCCTGATTGTCCCTTACAATAGCACACACAACTGTTGTGCCCATTCCTTGAAGTTCGGGTTTCACCTCTGCGAAATCAAAAACCTCAATATTTGCGGCTGTAAGCGCAGAATCAAGCATATTTTTGATTGATGCATCTTTCATATTTTCACGGTAAGACGCATTAATCTTGTCGCTTATTACTTTTACCGCCAAGGCAGAAGCAATATTACCGCCTGCAGCGCCGCCCATTCCGTCGCAAACAACCGACCAAACAACTTCATCGGAAAATTCGCCCACTGCATAAGCGTCCTGATTAGAGTCACGTACTATTCCTTTATCAGTTTTAGCAACAATCTTCAACTGCGTCACCTCTTTTTTTCTTATACCTAAGCTGACCGCAAGATGCGTTAATATCAGCACCAAGCGTTCTTCTTATTGTAGCATTGATTGAATTGTTTTTCAATACAGCGCAAAATTTTTCAATACTCTCTCTGCTTCCGCGAACATTTCCCCGTTCCTCAACGTCGTTTACGGGAATTAAATTTACGTGGCAAAGCATACCCTTTAGCCTGCCTGCCAGTTCTAAAGCATCACATTCTCTGTCATTTACACCTTTTATCAAAGTATATTCAAAGCTGATACGCCTGCCTGTTTTCTTACTGTAATCTCTACAAGCTTTCAAAACCTGTTCAATAGGATATTTATCGTTAACCGGCATTGTTTTTGAACGAATTTCATTATTTGAAGCGTGCAGAGAAATAGTTAAAGTCAACTGCAAGCCTAAATCCATAAGCTCATAAATTTTATCAACAATTCCGCAGGTGGAAATGGTAATGCTTCTCATTGAAATATTCAGCCCGTCAGGTGAATTAACATTCTCAAGAAAATCAATAACATTATCAAAATTATCAAGGGGTTCGCCTATTCCCATCATTACAATGTGTGAAATTCTGACACCTAAATCTTTTTGGGCGCTGTGTATTTGACTTTCAATTTCACCTGCTGTCAAATTCCGTTTAAAACCTGCGAGAGTTGAGGCACAGAATTTGCAGCCCATTTTGCATCCGACCTGTGAAGAAACACAAATAGTATATCCGTATTTGTATTTCATAACGACCGACTCGATGTATTCTCCGTCCCACAGTTTGAAAAGATATTTAACCGTAGAGTCGATTTCAGACACATACTTATCCTCAATATCACAGTGGGAAATAAAGAAATTTTCCTTTAATTTTTCCTTTAATTCCTTACTGATATTGGTCATATCGTCAAAGGAAGTTACTGCGTGAAAATGAAGCCAATTAAAAATCTGTTTTGTTCGAAATTTAGGAAGCCCAAGCTCCAAAACCGCATTATTAAGTTGTTCATAAGTCAAAGATTTAATGTCAGTTTTCATTTTTCTTCATTACTGCCCTGTAAAAGCCGTCGCCGCCTTCAAGACTGGGAAACGTTGTTTTTTCTTCTGTTATGCTAAAGTCTTTATTATCGTTCAAAAAAGCCTTTGTGACAGCTTCATTTTCTTTCTTGTTGAGCGTGCAGGTGGAATAAACGATTGTTCCGCCGCTCTTCAAATATTTCGACGCTGTTTCAAGTATTTTAAGCTGGATTTCAGGCAATGCTTTAACGCTGTCAAGTTCTTTATATCTAATTTCAGGTTTTCGCCTTATAATACCATACCCAGAGCAAACAACATCACAAAGAATTTTATCAGCCAAAGGTATTGCACTGTTGTATTTTGAAGCGTCGTTAACACCGCAAACAATATTGTCTAATCCTAGTCTTTTTGCACCTTTAACAACTTGGTTTATGCGGTGTTCATATAAATCATAGGCATATACGGTTCCTGAATTTTCCATTAATTCAGCCAAAGTGAATGTTTTACCGCCGGGAGCAGAGCAAATGTCAATAACAGTGTCGTCTTTTTGGACGCCGAGAGATTTTGCACACTCATAGCTTGACATATCTTGGATATGGAAAAGACCGTTTTCAAAAGATTTGAGTTTATTCAAATCAAAAGGTGAGTTAATTTTTACAAGCTCCCCTACCGTTTCACATTCAATACCTTCAGACATCAATTCATACTGAAGCTCATCGGCATCAACATACAGTCTGTTAGGTACCGCAAACACAGGCGGTCTTGAATTTACAAACGGTAAAAAAGCGTCAACTTTTTCTTTGGAATACTGCTTGTACCACATATTTATTAGATTTTGAGGTACGGAATATTTAATAGAAAGGTCCTTGATGTTTTCAACACTTTCGTTATCCTGCTGAATTTTATGTAATACTGCATTCACGAGAGAAGCGTAATAGGACTGATTAATCTCCTTGGTGAGTTTCACAGATTCATTTACCGCAGCGCTGTCCGGCACTTTTTCCATAAAAAGAATCTGATATGCGCCAAGCCTCAGTATTGTGAGAATTTTAGGTTTTGGTTTAGAATTAAGATACTTGAAAATATAGTTGTCAAGAGTTATCTTTCTTTCAACCGTACCGTATACAAGGGCAGAAATAAAACTCTTATCCTTTTTAACGTCTTTAAGTACATTTTCAAGAGTTAAATTTGAGTAAGCATTATCGGTAAATATTTTATGTAACGCCTCAAAGGCGATAAGTCTTGAACTTTTCATATCAATTTCTTCTGTTTGCAATAAGGAAGAGTCTTAATAATGTGGCTAAAGCCGACGCTAATGCGGCAACATATGTCAAAGCTGCAGCAGTTAAAACTTTTTTAGCGCCTTTATACTCTTCACCTTCAAGAAAGCCGTTAGCTTCAATAGTATCAAGGGCTCTTCTTGACGCATTAAACTCAACGGGAAGTGTAATAAACTGGAACAATGCCACTGCCGAATAAAGAATAATACCAGCGTAAATAAGCACGTCGCTGTATAGGAACATTCCGATAAGAGCAAGAGGCACACCTAAAAATGAACCTATTCTCGTTGCAGGAATAACTGCGTTTCTCAATTTAAGGGGCGCATAACCCTGGGCGTGCTGACAGGCGTGACCCGCCTCGTGACAGGCGATTCCAATTGCGGCAACGCTGGTAGAATTAAATACCGTTTGAGAAAGGCAAATCTCCTTAGTTCTCGGGTCATAGTGGTCTGTAAGAGAGCCGCCAATCTGCTTAATTCTGACGTCGGTAATGCCGTTAATCATTAAAAGTTTGTAAGCCGCGTCTGCACCTGTCATTCCTCTTCTGTTTCTAACTTTAGAATATCTGTTAAAAGCATTTTTTACTTTAATTTGACAATAAACTGCAAATATGAAAACAGGTATCATAATAAAACCCGTCATATAGTAAGCAAAATAGTTACCCATACTCATTCTCCTAACAAAGTACCAATTTCAACTTTATTTCCTGCTAAAAATGATTTTGTATCCATTCTCTTTTTTCCGTCTTGCTGAAGTTCAAGAATATCTATACATTTTCCATCGCCGCAGCAAACAGTAATTTTACCTTTATTGTCTACAACTTTACCGGCATTATCAGCGGTAATATTGCTCAATTTTGTTTTATGAATTTTTATATTTTTTCCAAACAAGAGAGTCGTCGCACATGGCCACGACTGAAGCCCTCTTACTTGATTATGAATTTCTAAAGCAGACTTTTTCCAGTCCACAGGACACAACTCTTTTGTTATTTTTCCAACGTGAGTTGCTTTACTCTCATCCTGTTTTACAGGAATAACTGACTTATTTTCAATCATATCAAGGCACTTGACAAGTGCGTCGGCTCCGATAACTGAAAGTCTGTCAAAAAGTTCCTCTGCCGTTTCATCTATGCCAATAGGAGTTTTTTCAACAAGAAGCATATCTCCTGTATCGAGTCCCTCGTCCATCTGCATAACAGTAACACCGGTTTCACTGTCGCCGTTTAAAATAGCCCACTGTATCGGAGCGGCGCCCCTATACTTTGGCAGTAAAGAAGCGTGAACATTAACGCAACCGTATTTTGCACTTTTCAGCACTTCTTTAGTTAAGATTTTGCCGTAAGCAACCACCACAATAATATCGGGATTCAGGGATTTTATTGTTTCTAATGCGGTATTGTCCTTTTTTAAAGAAACAGGTTGATAAACATTAATATTATGACTTTTAGCGCAGACTTTAACAGGCGGAGCGGTTAAAACCTGCTTTCTGCCGATAGGTTTGTCGGGCTGGGTAAAAACACCGGCAACATCGTGTCCTTTTTTAATCAGTTTTTCTAAACAAGGTACTGCAAAATCTGGAGTACCCATAAAAACAATTCTCATTTTGTCTCCAATCGGTATCAGTTTTGAACGTCTTTAATTACTTTAGATGTAAAAAGAATTCCGTCAAGATGGTCTATCTCGTGGCAGAATGCTCTTGCCTTAAGACCCTCACCTGTATAAATGTGCCATTTGCCGTTTCTGTCCTGTGCTTTAACCTGAACTTTCATTGGTCTGAGGGTAACTCCGCTTTTTCCCGGCAGAGAAAGACATCCTTCGATTTCACGCTGTTCGCCTGATTTATCGGTAATTTCAGGATTAACAAGCTCCATCATACCGTCTCCAACGTCGATAACAACAACGCGCTTAAGTATACCAACCTGAACAGCGGCAAGTCCTACGCCGTTTTCCTGGTACATAGTTTCTTTCATATCATCAATAAGCGTAGAAAGCCTGTCGTCAAATTTATCTACCTGACGGCTTGTTTTGTTTAATATAGGGTCACCTAATTTAACAATATTTCTAAGTGCCATTTTATATTCTCCTAATTAAGATTATAAGGGTTTAAATCAATGCTGACAGAAACATCCTTATACTCTTTCATTTTACTTATCTTTTTTTGTATTTCATTAAATAAATTATGAGTATTTTTTGAATATTTACATTTTACGGTAAGTCTGTACCTGTATTCGCTGTTAAGCTTTGCAATTTTTGCAGGACTCGGACCTAACACAATCAGCTTATGCTGATTATCAGAGTTAAGATCTTTAAGTATTGTCAAAAACTCTTTGGAACAAAGACCCACTTTGCTTTCATTTTCACCCGTAAAAGACACGGAAATCAAATCACAGTACGGCGGATAAATAAGCGCCTTTCTAAGTTCAATTTCAGTATCATAAAACCCCTTATAATCCTGCATTGAAGCATATTCAATAGTGGAATTTTGGGGATTTATTGTCTGGATAACCGCAACTCCGTTATTATCCCTGCGCCCGCTTCTGCCAATAACCTGTGTTATTAAATCAAAACTGCGTTCTGCACTGTTATAATTCTCATCATAAAGAGAATTATCAGCATTTACAACACCTACAAGTGTTACGTCGGGAAAATCAAGACCTTTCGCAATCATCTGCGTTCCTATTAAAACGTCATATTCGTGATTTTTGAAAGCCTTAAACATATTATCGTGACTGAACTTAGCAGAAGTGGTGTCAGCGTCCATTCTCAATATTTTTGCGTCAGGAAGCAGCGCGTTCAGTTCATCTTCAATACGCTGTGTACCGTATCCCGAATACCTAATGTTATCACTGCCGCACTCATTACATTTAACATCAAGATTCTTTGTATAACCACAGTAGTGACAGGTAAGACGGTTATTATAGCTGTGATACGTTAATGAAATTGAACAATTCGGACAGGTGATTACGTGTCCGCAGTCACAGCAGGCAACAAAAGTATTATACCCTCTTCTATTAATTAAAAGTATTGCCTGCTTATTATTGGCAATAGTTTCAACAAGAAGCTCTTTGAGTTTTTGTGAAATTGGGGTTTTGTTGCCGTTTTTTAGTTCATTTTTCATATCCACCGTAATTACACGGGGCAAAACGGCGTTTCCGTAACGCTCGTCAATCTCACATAGAGTATACTTATTTTTGACAGCGTTTGTATAAGCTTCAATACTTGGCGTAGCAGACGTCATAAGGAACAAAGCTTTATTGTACTTACATCTGAATTTGGCAACATCCTTTGCGTTATATCGGGGTGTGCGCTCACTTTTATAAGTACTTTCCTGTTCCTCATCCATTACAATGAGTCCAAGATTGTGAACCGGAGCAAAAACAGCACTGCGTGTACCGACAATTATTTTTGCTTCGCCCCTGTCTGCTCTCTTATACTCATCATTTCTCTCCCCAAGTGACAAACCGCTGTGTAAAACAGCTACTTTATCACCATATCGTCTGTAAAAAATCGATATAACCTGAGAAGTGAGACCTATTTCAGGAATTAAAACGATAACATCATTATCATTTTTTAAAGCCTCGTCAATGAGTTTAAGATATACCTGTGTTTTTCCGCTGCCTGTAACACCGAAAAGCAATCCAATCCCGCCATCGCTATCAAGCATTTTCTTGTATACAGAAAAAGCATTATTCTGCTGATTTGTAAGGACAATCTCGTCCCTGCAAACAGACTTATCGGCTTTATAAGGCGTCCTGTACTTTTCAACTTTATCAATTGAAATAACGCCGTATTTTTCAAGATTTTTTAAAACACCGACACCTACGCCGCAAAACTCGCAAATCTCATTAACGTCAGCGCTGCCGGCGTCAAACAAAAGATTAACCACGCTTTCCTGTTTTGGCGTAAGTTTGGGCAAATCCTCCTCACGTTCAATGAGAAGACGCGCTACCCTGAATGATGCGTCTCCAACCTTACCCATTCCTCTGGGCATCATCTGTCTTAAACAGTCATATGTTGTGCAAAAGCACCTCTCTTTAAGCCAGAGTGCCAGATTAATCATTTCCTCGCTTAAAGGAGGAACATCAGTAACAACAGCAGAAATTTCTTTAAGTTTGGAGTTAATACCTGTATAAATCTTCAGCACAACTCCGCTTCTTAATTTGCTTGAGTTACCGAAAGGAACTTTAACAAAAGAACCCACTTTGATTTCTTTTTCAAGGCTTTGAGGAACATAGTAATCATAGTCGCTGTCAGGACTGAAAAATGTTTTTTCAACAGCAACTGTCGCTATTATTCTGTTCATTATTTTGACTTAAGCTCGTCAGGCTCCTCAACTACATACTTGCCTTCAAGTATTTCATCAATAGCAACTGAAACTGTTTTAACATCAATATGCTCATCGTTATCAATTGCTTCCTGTCTGATTTGTCTTGCTCTTTTAGCTGTACCTACAACAAGGCTGTAACGACTGTTGCAGTCCTTTAATAACTCTTTTAAATCCGGATTAAACATAATAAATATCTCCTTTAGTTAATTGATTTTCTTTTATCAAGCTCTTGGCTTATTATTTTATCTATATCATTAACGCAAACGTCAATATCATCGTTTACAATTTGATATGTGTATTTGTCCTTATATGACATTTCAATATTAGCAATGTCAAGGCGCTGTTTTATCATTTCCTCACCGTCGGAATCTCTTTTTCTTAGCCTTTGTTCTAATACATCAAGACTCGGGGGCAAAAGAAAAATTGAAACACAGTTATCGGGGAACATTTTCATAACTTTCTGGGCGCCTTGAACCTCAATTATGAGGAAACAGACCTTACCCTCTTCAATAGCTTTTTGAACTCCCTTAACAGGTGTGCCGTAATAGTTGCCGTTATAGTTGGCATACTCCAGAAATCCGTTATTCTTAATCATCTTTTCGAACTTGTCTTTTGTAAGGAAAAAATAATTAACGCCGTCAACTTCGCCTTCTCTGGGCTTTCTTGTAGTTGCGGAAACAGATTCTACAACGTCATCGCGTTTTTTTACAAGTTCTTTAAAAACAGTGTCTTTACCGCATCCGCTTGGAGCGGACATTATTACAAGTAAACCGTTATTCGACGCCATCCGTATCCACCTCCACACCGAATTTTGCCGCAATTTGTTTTAAGTCCATATACGAAAGAACAACATTGTCGCTGTCGGTGATAATAACGCTCATAGTTTTTCTGCCGTGGGTGGCATCTATAAGCGTAGAGTTTTTCTTGCTCTCTCGTATTATTTTCTTTATCGGGGCTGATTCGGGAGAAACCACGGAAATAACCCTATCAGCATTAACCATATTGCCAAATCCTATATTTACTAATTTCATGACTCACTCAATATTCTGTATCTGTTCTCTGATCTTTTCGATTTCGGATTTCATATCTACAACCTTACGTGCAATTTGAACGTCGCTGCATTTTGAACCGATAGTGTTTGTTTCGCGGTTTATTTCCTGAACAAGAAAATCCATCTTTCTGCCGATTTCATTGTCAGAATTTAAAAATTCCCTTAACTGCTCAATATGAGAGCGAAGTCTGACTGTTTCCTCCGCAACGGCAACCTTATCCGCAAACAGAGCAACTTCCTGAATAATTCTTCCTTCGTCAAGAGACACGTCGCCGATAAGCTCGTGCACTCTTTCCACAAGCTTGTCGTTATATTCTTTAACAGTCTGAGGCGAGCGCTCTTCGATAAAAGAAACTGTTTCAAGAATAGTGCAGGTACGTGAATAAACATCATCGTACATTTTTTTGCCTTCGGTTTCACGCATTTCAATAAATTTATCAATGGCAGTATCAGTAACGCCTTTGACCATATTCCAAATTTTTTCTTCGTCCTCTTCAGCTTTTTTAACAACAAGAACTTCAGGAAAACGTGAAACAGTCACAGCAGACAAATCATTTTTCAGAGAATAGTTGTCACTGATTTCGCCTATTGCTTTAATGTAAGCAGAGGCTAAAGTATTGTTAACAACTACTTCACAAGATTCAGTGTTAAGCGCCTCAATTCCCACATAACATTCAACTTTACCGCGGGAAACGCGTGAATTTACAAATGATTTTATTTTATCCTCAATAAATCCATACTGTCTGGGACAGCGCAAATTAAATTCAAAATATCTGTGATTCACAGACTTTAATTCAACAGTAATTATGTATCCGTCAATTTCTTCAACGGCTCTGCCAAAGCCTGTCATCGACTTAACCATATAACCCCTCCTGTCTTAATGTTTCAATTATATATAATAAAATTTGCAGGGTCAATGTTTTGTTAACAGTTTATTTACAATATTCATAATATATTTACAATTATAAAAGGCAGTCATCAAACTGCCTTTCTTTTAAGCGTATTCAGATATGATTTCATCTCTTTAGTAATTCTGTATGATTCACGGCATTTTTGAATTGTTTTATTGTGTACCCATACAGGCAATTTATTGCCTTCAATTATGGCGAGTACCTTTTCGGGATAATTAACCATTGCACTTGCCAGCGCCCAAGCAACAGCCATATCTGAATAATATTCGCCGAAATTAACAGTAAGCATAAGTTCAAGTGCCTTGTCAATATACTCATCGCAGAGATAATACGACATAAGCATCACAACTGCAAAGCGCGTTTCAAACTGACTTTTATTTATGTAGTGAGAAATAAAGTCCAGCATTATTTCTCTGTTTTTTTCGGTAAATTTAAGATTTGAACAGCAACCGTCACAAACAGCCCAGTTGTCAATGAGTCCGACAAATTCTTCAAGCCGTTTTATTTTTTCACTCAGCTCTGACTTGGAGTATCCGATCATCAATCCCTTAATCATAAATTCTTCATAGTAGTAAGGATTTTGAATTACCGCGCCTTCTTTCTCCGCCTGTTTAGCAATCTTACGAAGCACAGGTACTCTTACACCGATTATTTTATCTTCGTCTAAATCGGGTACTAATTTTTTGTGAAACGATTTATAATTTAAATCCTGCTCTTTAAAAAGTTCTTCCCTTATCTTCATCAAAATACTCCTTCAATTCTTTAAACGTCTCACTGTCAGATTTAATGGTATTTTCATTTATCTCACATTCAAAAGACAGATTATTAATCAGCTGTGAGTTGCGTACTTCAACATAATCATCTTTAAATCTAATGATATTTTTTACTCCACCCAAAGCATCAACAACGCTTTGAAGCCTTGACGGAACATAAATGTTATAACAATCGGAAATGCCGTATCTTTCATAACAGTATTTATATACAAAAAAACCTATGGCAAGAAAAACGATACTTCCTGCAATCAAATAAACTTTGTTTGAAGGATAAATAAAATATTCAACTATACCGCCGTCAAACAAGTAACCGGCGCCGACGTTTATAACACAAGCACTGACATATGCAAGAACAGAAATAATGATAACTGAAATAAAAATTGCGGGGCTTTCAAGAAATAAGAAAATGAATGCTACTACCGGGTTTCCTGATATAATCATACCAACGCCTGCAAAAATCAAAGCAATTTTCTGTATACCCTTGAGATTTGACATCATACCGATACAAACGCCGAAAACAGAAAATAAAAGATAATAATGCCCTGACAAATATGTTGACACTTCTCTTAAAGCCTGATTTTCAGCAAATAAATCCTTTACGCCCGTTATTATCTGATCATTAACAAACATTGTGCCGCCGTAGCTTTTATAGAAAAACATTTCAGCAAAATTACTACTGTCAAACAAATCGTAAACGGTTTTAAAAACTGCAAAAAGAGCAGAAGAAAAAATACCTTTTCCGCTAATAAAAGAACTCAGAGACATATTTATGTCAGTAAATAAATCATATGCGTAGCCGAGAGCCAAACCGAAAAGCAGCGACATAAATGCAGATATGCCTGCAAAAACAAATTTATTATCAAAATATTTTCGGCAAAACCACACCGTAAATCCTACAATAAGACCGAAAAGCACAGAACTTTTGCCGCCGCACACAGTTTTATAAGCAGTTAAAAAAAGTGCAAGACAGAGAACGGACCAAGAGCCCATTAACCACCGTTTGCCCTTATTTGCACATACTGAAAAATAATAGCAGAAAGCATAAGGCAACAGAGCGAACAACAACTGTGAAAAATCTATCAAAGCTGTTTTCACTCCGCCGCCTGTGTTTTGTCCTATTATAAGCAGTATTTCGCCCAAAGAAATAAAAACACTGCCTGCGATTATGGGTATTATTAAACAATTTTGTATTTTGTTAAAATTTTCATAAATCTTCATACAATAATTATGCGCAAAAATTATTGTATCAATACAAAATTATATCTATTCAGAAAATATTTCTGATTTTAACACAAGACTTATATCTTTTTCGCCAACTATAATGTGATCAAGCAAATGAATTCCCACATCTCTAAATAATTTTTTAAAGCTGATTGTCATATCTATGTCAGCCGCCGAAGGAGATGAATTTGAGTTTGGATGATTGTGGGAAATTATTACATTAGTTGCATTATCCTTTAGAGCAAGTTTAACCGCGTCTCTTTTACTGATATAACTTTCGTTAACTGTGCCTTTACTGATAATATGACTTCCCAAAAGCCTGCCTTTGTCGTCCAGCGTTATCATCAATACTTTTTCAACAGTTTCACCGGACAGAGAGTTCTTACAATATTCAACTGCCTGCTCTATCGTAGAAATAGACTTGATATTATCATTTTTGTTTCGTTCGATTCGCTTGTTCAGAGTACTTATCAAACTAAGCTCAACTGCAAGAACCTCGCCTACTCCGTTTATTTTCATCAAATCATCAACAGATGCGTTAAATACGTTTTCAAGAGAGCCAAACTCGTTTAACAAATCATATGAAATCTGCTTAACGTCCTTGCGCTTAATAACGCCGCTTATGAACAGCTCAAGCAGGTTATGGTCGGGAAGATTTTCCATTTCATTTTTTATAAACGAAGCTCTCATTCTTCCTCTGTGACCTTCTCGCCCAAGTTTATCCAATTATACTACCTACCATTTCCTGTTATCATAGTCAGCACAGGACTTATTTTTAAGTCTTGCTCTGATTTCAACATAGCACCCGCATTTCAGGCACATTCCCGAAATAAGATATTCACATCTTTTACACTGTTTAATGCGCTTACTGTATTCAATATCATCAACTTTGATGTCGGAGCTTAAACTGTCAAGATAAGACGTTACGCTCTCATATGACTTTTTCTCTCCCGCCTCAAGCAAAAGGCATTTTTTACACTGGTGAAGCATTACTCAATAACAAACTTTACAACAGAGCACGGAGGAATATTTGCGGTAAATCCGTCTTTCAGCTGTCTGAAATCAGTGAAATCAACTATTTTAACAACATCAGGGCTGTTAAAATCATTCATATCGTGAATATCTCCTGTGATTATCTGTGCCTTAACGGTTGATACCTTTGTATCAGCTATCTGACATTTAATTTTGCTTGATTTAGTTGCACTTGTATTAGCAACAGTTGAATAAATAACACCGTTTTCGTCTACAGATGCTGACTCAATAAGCTGTGGGAAAGCGCTGTGAGCGTTATTGATAGTATCAGTAGTAATATATGAACCAAGCAAAGTGTTTTCCTGATGGTCTTTGAACATTTTAAAGACGTGATAAGTAGGAGTAAGCACCATTTTTTCACCGTCAGTGAGAATTACGGACTGAAGAACATTAACTGTCTGAGCAATGTTTGCCATAATAACTCTGTCAGAATGTTTGTTGAATATGTTAAGTGTAAGGGCGGCAACAATAGCGTCTCTCATAGTGTTTTGCTGATAAAGAAATCCCGGATTTGTTCCCGGCTCAACATCATACCAAGTTCCCCATTCGTCCACTACAAGATTTACCCACTTTTGAGGGTTTATGCTGTTCATAACTGCAAGGTGGTTGTTGATAAGCTCTTCCATCCTGTAAGCCTTGCTGATTGTTTTATAATACTCTCTGGTATCAAAATCAGTTGCAGAGCCTTTATGTTCCCAAGTATCTCCGGGAATTGTGTAGTAATGAAGAGAAATGCCTTGTGCGTGATGTTTGACTTTGTCCATCACCTCTTTAGTCCAATGATAATCGTCAACGTTTGGACCGCATGCAATTCTGTTTATATGTTCATTTCCTGAATAATCACGGCAGTATGTGTTATACCTCTTGTAAAGACAGCCGTAATATTCGGGATCCATATTGCCTCCGCATCCCCATGACTCATTACCGACTCCGAAATACTTGATTTTCCAAGGTTTTTCCTGCCCGTTTTCCTTACGAAGCTGTGCCATTGGAGAAATGCCGTCAGAAGTCATATATTCAACCCATTCACTCATTTCCTGAACAGTACCGGAGCCTACGTTTCCGTTAATATATGTATCGCAGCCGAGTTGTCTGCAAAGTTCAAAATACTCATGAGTGCCGAAAGAATTATCCTCAACTACTCCGCCCCAATGAGTATTTATCATTTTCTTTCTGCTTTCTTTAGGACCTATTCCGTCTTTCCAGTGATATTCATCGGCAAAACAGCCTCCTGGCCAACGAAGCACGGGAAGTCCCATATCTTTAAGGGCATTAACAACGTCACATCTCATTCCGTTTACATTGGGTATTTTAGAATTATCTCCGACGTAAATGCCCTCGTAAATACATCTGCCGAGATGTTCTGAAAAATGGCCGTAAATATCCTTGTTTATTTTGCCGATTTTTTGATTTGGATTAATTAAATATTTCTCCATAAACCCTCCGAATACTGAAAAATAATATAAATTTACATTAACACAGGATTATATAATTGTCAATAAAACTTATACTATATTGACTTTTAAAAAATATATGCTACAATATTCCTATAATATTGATAGGAATTAGAATTATGAGATTAGAAAACGTATACAAATTAATAAGAAATAACCAAGCAGACGCAATGATTTTATTTGATGAAAGCAATAAGCATTACTGCTGTGGATTTTCACCAAGCGAAGGCGTTATTCTGCTTACTTGCGATGGAATAGGATATCACATTGTAGACAGCAGATATACTGAAACTGCGCAAAAATATGCAAAAAATACAAATCTTGAAGTAATAGAAATTTCTGTTTCGTTTGTAGATGAGATATGTAATATTATAAAAAAGCACAATATTAAATCAGTATTGTTTGAAAACGAAACTATTTCATACGCAAAATACAAATGCTACAGAGAAAAACTTGATAACGTAGATTTTATAAATCTTGATAATCAGCTGATGCTGTTAAGAAATGTCAAAGACGCAGAAGAGATAAGATTTATAAAAGACGCAAACAAAATTGCCGAAAAATCATTTTTAGAGCTTTTACCTGAAGTAAAAGCAGGTAAAACAGAAAAAGAGCTTGCCGCACTGTTTGACTACATAATGGCTAAAAACGGTTCTGACGGAGTTAGTTTTGACACAATTTTACTTACGGGAACACACACCTCTATGCCTCATGGCGTACCTGATGACAGAAAGATACAGGAAGGTGATTTTGTATTATTTGATTTCGGAGCTACAAAAAACGGCTATCATTCTGATATGACAAGAACTGTTGCCGTCGGTTATGCAACTGACGAAATGTGCGAAATGTACGACCTTGTGCTTAAAGCACAAATTGCGGGAATAAAAGCTCTTGACGACGGAGTTAGATGCAGCGACGTTTACAAAGCAGCATACGACGTGTTGGAAGAAAAGAAAATGGGCAGATATTTCAGACACAGTTTAGGTCACGGAGTGGGTCTTGAAATACACGAAGGCTACAACGCATCCCCAAAAAGTAAGGATACTTTTGAAACAGGAAATGTTACTTCTATTGAACCGGGTATATACCTGCCTGATAAATTTGGTATCAGAATTGAGGATTTGCTCTATTTGTCGCCAAGAGGCAGAGAAAACCTGTCAAATATTACAAAGGAGTTAATTATATTATAATGGTACAAAAATTTTCAGTTAGCGGAATGAGCTGCGCCGCCTGCTCCGCAAGAGTTGAAAAAGCAGTAAAACCGCTGTCAAAGAATGTAAGTGTAAATCTTCTTGCGGGTACAATGACAGCAGAATATGACTGTGATACGCAAGATATTATTAACGCAGTAGTTAAAGAAGGATACGGCTGCAAATTATTTAAAATTGAAAAAGAAGAAAATTCTGCAGAAATAAAATCTATGAAAAAAAGATTAATATCATCAGTTATTCTGCTTGTACCGCTGATGTATCTTTCAATGGCTCATATGATTGGTTATTCACTGCCGGCTTTTCTTGAAAATCATATTATAAACGGCATTGGACAAATGATATTTGCGTTAGTAATTATGGTTATTAACAGAAAATATTTCACAAGCGGGTTCTCGGCTCTGTTTAGGTTTAATCCTAATATGGACAGTCTTGTAGCAGTTGGTTCAGGCGCTTCTTTTATTTACAGTATTGTTTCTCTTATATTTTTTGAAAACGGACATTTGTATTTTGAGTCGGCAGGAATGATTCTTGCCCTTATAACTATTGGAAAATATCTTGAAACATTAAGCAAAGGCAAAACTAAGGACGCTATAAACTCCCTTATTGACCTTATACCTGAGAAAAGCATAATACTTAAAGACGGAATAGAAACGGAAATTGACAGTTCCTTAATTCAAAAGAACGATTTAGTTGTAGTAAAACCCGGAATGAGAATTGCCGTTGACGGTATTATCGTTGAAGGAAGCGGAGCACTTGACCAAAGTGCTATTACCGGCGAAAGCGTCCCTGTTGATATGACCGAAGGCGACAAAGTCTTAAGCGGTGCTGTAAACAAAAACGGAAACTTTATCTTTAAAGCGACGGATGTTGGCGAAGAATCTACACTTTCAAGAATTATATCTCTTGTAGAGGAAGCCTCATCATCAAAAGCACCCGCACAAAGACTGGCTGATAAAATTGCGTCAATATTTGTTCCGGTTGTAATTGTAATTGCAATCATCGCCTTTGCGGTATGGCTCATAATAGGAAAAGGATTTGAATTTGCATTTACAACAGGCATTTCTGTTTTAGTAATAAGCTGTCCATGTGCATTAGGTTTGGCAACTCCCTGTGCAATTATGATTGCTACTGGAAAAGGAGCGGAAAACGGAATTCTTTTTAAAGATGCCGCCGCTCTTGAAAATCTCGGAAAATGCAACACAATTGTGTTTGACAAAACAGGCACTCTTACAAAGGGTGAAATGTTTGTTACAGATATTTCAGACGAAAAGTATCTTGATATAATTTACACCCTTGAGAACATCAGCGACCACCCTATTTCACAGGCAATCTGCAACTACTGCAGAGAAAAGGGTGCTAAACTTCTTAAAGCGGAAAACAGCCGTTATGTTATAGGTCAGGGAATCACTGCAAATATTGAGGGAAAAGAATATAAAGCAGGCAACCAAAAGCTTACCGGTTTTTCCGACAATGAATTTTCTTACAAAGGAAAAACGCCCGTAAATTTTACCTGCGACGGTAAATATCTATGTACGGTTGCAGTTGCAGATGTCATAAAAGAAGATGCAAAGGAAGCAATAAAATCAATCAAAGCAGATACAATAATGATTACAGGCGACAACGAACTCACAAGCTATGCAATAACGCAGCAGATAGGTATAAAAAATTTTATTGCTTCGGCTCTTCCGGACCAAAAGGAATCAAAAATCAGAGAACTGATTGAAAAAGGCAAAACGGTTGCAATGATAGGAGACGGAATTAACGACTCCCCTGCACTGACAAGAGCCGATGTAGGAATAGCCATCGGCGCAGGAAGCGATATCGCTATCGAAAGTGCTGACGTAGTACTTGTTTCTGATAAGCTTACTGACGTAGCTAAAGCAATCAGACTGTCAAAGAAAACCCTTGCGAATATAAGAGAAAATCTATTTTGGGCATTTTTCTACAACTGTCTCGGCATACCGATTGCGGCAGGCTGTTTTTACGGTTTATTTGGATGGTCATTAAATCCTATGATAGCCGCTGCTTGTATGAGTATAAGCTCTGTGACAGTAGTGCTAAACGCTTTAAGGCTGAGAAAATTTAAATAAGCAAAAAGAGACAGAGAAAAATCTCTGTCTCTTTTTTAGTATTTTATTAATTATTGTGGCAACCGTACTGATGTCTCATTTCAAAATAAAGTCGAATAAGACTTTTATAGTAAGGGATAAATGTCGAATCGTCTATTGCGCTGATAATCTCTTCCAATGTTGCCCACTTAACCTGTTTTACTTCCTCATACTGCAAAACAAGACTATTTAAATCAACATCTTTTTCAATCAAATATACATCGTCAAAACCCACATCAAAATTAACGGTCAGACTGGGTTGGACATTTTTAAAACTGATTTTGAGTCCAAGCTCTTCAAACAATTCTCTTTCAATGGCATCCTGACTTGTTTCTCCCGATAAGGCACTGCCGCCAACAGTAATATCCCACATATTAGGCCAACCTGCCTTAAATGGTTGTCTCTGCTGAATAAGCATTTCGCCTTTTGAGTTAAAAATACATGCGTGAACAACTAAATGATAAGCACCATTCTCAAACTGTTCGCCCTTTACCATGGTTTTACCTGTTTTTGTTCTGTCGCTGTTATAAACATCCCACAGTTCCATATCGTCACCCGTATTTAAAATGAACTATATCGATTTGACAAGTTGATAAGCAGATTCGGTTGCATTTGCAATACGTCCGATTTTAACACTGTCACCAATATTATAGGACTTAAATTCAGAACATTTTTGTAATTCTTCAAACAAAGCGTTGTCAGGTCTTACGCCCAGTGAAAGAACTACAAAATCTGCATTTATCTCAACAGACACTGAATCTTTGACTCTTTCAAGAACTACCTTGCCGTCGGAAAACTTTACAAATTTATGAGATACATAGAACTTTGTACCTGCTTTTTCAAGAACCGGCATAGCATCGTCAACATGCTGGAACCAAGCACCCGGTGCAATTTTATCAGCCATTTCAACAATGCTGACCTTATTGCCCTGTGAAACAAGAAGCTCGCTTGTTTCAAGTCCTGTCATACCGGAGCCGATTACTACAACATTTTTATTTTCAAGTTTTATATTACCGTTTAAAATTTCTGTAACGGTACACACATTTTCGCCCTTGAAAGCATTTGGATAAATGGCGTTGCCGCCTGTTGCGTTGATAACTATTTCAGGTTTCATCTCTTTAATAAGTTCAACCGTTGCAGCAGTGCTGAACTTAACGTCAACGCCCAATGCTTTAACGTTTTGCAGCAGGTCCTCACATACCCAGTCAAGCTTATCTTTATGAGGAGGTTTGCTGGCGAGAGAAAGCTGACCGCCAACAGTACTTTCTTTTTCAAGCACAGTTATGTTGAACCCACGTTTCGCCAAAAGCTCTGCGGCAGTAAGTCCGCTGCATCCTGCGCCGATAATTACAACTCTGCGATTATTACCGTTTTTCACTAACTGTTCGCCTTCCCTACCTACAAAGGTATTGACAGAACAGTTGCCGTGAGTGTATTTATAGGCGTTTTCCATCATACTTTCAAAGCAGTAAAGACAGCAAACGCATCGTTTAATAAGATTTTCATTTCCTTCCTTAACCTTATTAGCCCAGTGCGGATCTGCAATAAGGGGTCTGCCAAGAGAAACAAAATCCTGAATACCGTCTTCGAGCTGTTTTTCCGCCTGTTGGGGAGAACGTATAAGGTTAGCAGCAATAACCGGAATGTTAACAACTTTTTTTACTTCTTCGGCAAGATTTTTTCTCCAGCCGCATTCAAAGGTCGTCGGCTCAAGCCAGTAATTAAACGTATCATAGGCGCCGGAAGAAACATCAATAGCATCAATACCTTTGTCGCTTAAAATCTTTGCCATTTTAAGACCTTCGTCCAAACCGTAGCCCTTACCCTTTTGTCCAATTCTGTCGTACATTTCATCAACAGTGAGTCTAACTACAATAGGGAAATCTTCGCCACAGTTTTTCCTGATACCGTCAATAATTTCTAAAAGAAATCTCATTCTGTTTTCAAGAGAACCGCCGTATTCATCTGTTCTCTTATTTGTATTTGGTGATAAAAACTGCTGAATAAGATATCCGTGGGCAGCGTGAAGTTCAACTCCGTCACATCCAGCCTTTTTTACTCTTACAGCACCTTCAACAAACTGACAAATAAGCTTCTTAACAGATTTATTAGAAAGCTCTTTGTTAATACTGTCGCTCATTTTACTGCGTTCACATTTACTTGGTGAAGATACCGGAGGAACAATGTGCTTTTCCTGAAGTTTTTTTCCCGGCGGGATAATATATTTTGTAAGCATTTTAGCATACAATCCGCCCATTATTTTTTCACAGGCAATACTTAATGGCACAGTTCCCATCATCAAACCAACATTTTGTCTGCCAGGGTGATGAAGCTGAACCATTATTTTTGCGCCGTGCTTATGAATTCTTTTTGCCATTTGTGAAAGGGCGGGAATTTGATAATCGTGACTCATACCAAGCTGACCAAAGGAAGAAGCTCCTGATACGTCATTAATTCTTGTTATTTCCGTGAAAATAAGTCCTACTCCACCCTTGGCACGCTCTTCATAATAGTTCATCATAGTTTCGGTTGCACAGCCGTTAAACTGACCGAATCCCATACACATAGGCGACATTACAATCCTGTTTTTTATTTCTACATTGCCTATTTTGCCCGGTTCAAATAACTTACAGTATTCCATAATTTACCCCTTAAAATTAAGAGCAGGATATACCTGCTCACTTTTTGCTCTTTTTTCCCTTGCTTTGATTCTTCTTACCATAAATTTGCGCTTTTGCCTCATCTTCACGCCTTGACCAAGATTTAAACCACAACACAATTAAGCCAAAAACGACAAGTACAGCTAATACTATAAATACTTTTTGAACAATGTCGCCAAAAGTGTTCATATTCATTTTTGCTCTTAACAAAAATCCCAAATATACCGGAATTTCCTCATCGTTAATTACAGCATTTTCGGCACCTTTGATAACAACAGTTTCATTTGTTTCGGGATCGGTATAGTAATATTCGTAGGCCTCAAGGGGCTGACTTGCTTGTTTTTTTGAATCATAATCATCATTCATTCTAACATGTAAATCATAGTTAGTTTCCATTTCTTCTGCGGTAATAGTTTTGGGCATAAACATATACAAAATTCGATTATTAATTGCCACAGAATTTAACGAATATACCGTTGCAATGACTGCTACAACTATCACGAAAGATACAAGTGTCGCAATCAATATTTTCATTTTTTTTGATAAGTTAATAGTTATGTTCCTCAAATTAATCACTCCGACAAACATTATAACAAACCTTAAAACTAAGGTCAAGAAATATTGACTTAAATAAAATAAAACCTGCCTGATAATCAGGCAGGTAAAAATCATTTTTTCTTTTTTTCTTTTCTTTGAGCAAGCTTTGCTTTTGCTTCCTCGACAATACGTTTCTGCTCTTCTTCTGCTTTCTTTTCAGCCTCGCGGCGAGATTTCTCTCTTTCAATTTCTTTCTGTCGCTCTTTTTCTTCTTTAGCAGCCTTGCGAGCAAGTCTTTCTTCCTCAAGGGTTTCGTCACTCTTTGCAGGAGCTTTAACAACAGCAATATTTATGCCCATTGCAACAAGAAGCAACGCAACTGCAATAAAAAATCCCCAAGAAATACTAGCTGTACCGTTGAAAACAGCAAAATCGCCAAAGTTGAAAGCAACGGCTTCCTGTGCAAACGTACCGGATGTAACGAAACAAACTACTGAAGCAACAGCGGCTAATATTGACAAAACGTCAAACACGACAGTAGTTACTGTTTTAGGGTGCTTACACATTATGATTGTCATAAAGAATGCAATAACAATAAATAATGCGCTTAAGACAAACAAGAAATAGCCTGCAACAGAAAGCGTGAGTGCGCCGCCGAAACCTTCTAATTTCATATTTGTAATATACAAACCGGCATCGCCGAAAAAGCTTTTGAAGAAATCAATAAGCGATTTGTTTCCAAAAAATGAAATAATGCTTAAATCGAAGCTATTTGCTTCACTTTTTAAAGTTGCCCAAGGAAGAATGTATCCAAGTGCAGGTATTATTGTAATAAAAAGACGTGCAATTCTGAGCTTTGTGCCCCATATTGTATACGCAATTCTGTTAATTGACTTGTAGAAAACAGCAAACTGCTTTTCAGCTCTTATGTTATCTTCTTCAAGCCTTTCCTGCCAGTTGTAATTTGGTATAGACACGCCGCAAGCAGAACATTCAGCTTTAATATCCCAAAAATGAAGTTTTTTTCCGCAATTCGGACAGGTACTTGCCATAACTGTACCCCTTTCAATAAACGTTACTTGAGTATTTTATAATTATTTTGGGCGATTGTCAATACAAAAAGCATACTTTTCTTATTTTGGGCAACAAACTTTAATGCAAAATAAAATTTATCAGCAGACAAAAAAAGTGTTGATTTATTACATATATTATGATAACATTATGTTGTTATTTTAATTTAAGCGCAAGTGTGTTATCAATTTATGATAACATATTTATGAGCAGGAAATGAGGGAATAATTTGGCAGAAGATGTTATGAACGACCAGTTAACACAAGAAGAATTAGCTGAACTCGACAAGCTTGCCTACACTCACAAGCGTTATCTTTCACCAAAAGAGATTGCAGCTTACGTTCTTGTAAACTTCGGTCAAAAGAATTTGAGTCAGTTTGTTAACAACTACAAAGAATTCTTTATGATACAGTTTTTAAGAATTAACACAACAGCTTATGCAAATATTAATTTGTTTGCATCAGCTTATGACGCTATCGACGATACTATCTCCGGTCTTATCATTGACCGTACCAGAACTCGTTGGGGCAGAATCAGACCGTTCTTTATTTTACCTCTTCCGCTTTGGGTAATCGGCGGTGCGATGATGTTTATGGCTCCCGACCTAAACTCCACACAAAAGACCGTTTGGGCTCTTGTAGCTATTATGATTTACGGTTTGGGTATGAGCTATTTCGGTGCTTGGAACCTTATGATTTATAATGTTACTCCCAACACCGATGAACGTGACGAACTTATTACAATAACGAAATTCTTTGAATTGTTTGGCGTATGGCTTCCGTCACTCACTCCGATTCTTGTAACACTGTTACCAAAAATAAGTCCAAAATTTACGATGAGTGGCGTTTACACCGGATTTGCATTTTTTATGCTTATTATTTCGGCCGGTTTTGCAGTTTTCGGTTTCTTTAACCTTCGTGAGAGAGTACCTCTTATGAGCCGTGAGGAAATGAAGGAAACTTCTGTCCTTGCTTCTATTAAAAACATTTTTACTAACAGACCTTTATTTGCAATTATTTTTGCCGATTTCTTTAACTCATTTAAGGCAGTCGGCGGTTCCTCGGAACAGATTTTCTGGCTTAACAATACAGGTTCACTTATCAACGGTACTATCTGCGGACTGTTCACAGGTTTACCAAACTACATAATGATTCCTTTAGGCGCAAAACTTGTAAAGAGATTCGGCGCCAGACTCACTGCTATATGCGCAGGACTTTTTGGTTTCTTTGCATATATGACAGTATTCTTTATCGGTTATCATCCTTTTGGACAGACCTTTAATGACAATATGATACTTAACTTGATTTGGGTTATCTTTGGTCTTACAATTTGCGGTCTTCCCAATAAAATCTTAAACGTATGCGGTCCTATCCTCAGCGCTGAAGCTCTTGACTATATGGAATGGAAGCACGGTTTGAGAAACGAGGCGCTTGTAACAACTGTTCAGGGCTATTTCACAAAACTTGCAACATCAGTAACAAGCTGGCTTTCAGGTATGGTACTTACTTGGATTAACTACGTACCGCTTACAGACTCACTTGGCAACGCTATTCCTCAGACAAACCCAACAATACTTAACGGTATCTGGGCTGTATTCTGTATCCTTCCTGCACTTGCAAGAGGACTTTACGGATTGTCATTTATTTACTACAACATTCACGGTGAACTTAAACAGCAGATGATTGTTGACCTTGCTGACAGACGTGCACAGCGTCTCCAGGAGCAAAACGCAAAATCACAGCCGACTGAATAGACAAATTGACAGATTATTTAAAGCAGGGATTCTTCCCTGCTTTTTCTGTACCCTACAAGCATAAAATTTCAAAACATAAAAATTAACGGCACGCATCAAATATATGCGTGCCGTTTTTTTAACTATTTATTAACTTTAGGAAACTGTGAATTATAGAGATTGTAGTAAAAACCTTTCTTTTCAAACAACTGACTGTGTGTTCCCTGTTCAATTATTTTGCCTTCATTCATAACAAGAATCAAATCGGCATTTTGTATTGTGGAAAGCCTGTGAGCTACAACAAAAGTTGTTCTGCCCTCCATCAAAGTGTTAAACGCTTTTTGAATTTTAATTTCTGTTCTGGTATCAATTGATGAAGTTGCCTCATCAAGAATTAGAATAGGTGGAGGTGAGAGCATTAATCGAGTAATACACAAAAGCTGTCTTTGTCCCTGAGACAATGAGCCACCGTCTTCGCCGATATAAGTGTTATATCCGTCAGGAAGACGCTTTATAAATGAATGTGAGTGAGAAGCTTTTGCAGCATTTATAATCTCCTCATCAGTTGCGTCAGGCTTTGCCAGCTTAATATTTTCAGCGATAGTTCCGCTTTTAAGCCAGGTATCCTGCAATACCATACCTATATTTTCTCTTACTGACTTACGCTTGATTTCCTGAATATTATTACCGTCAAGATAAATGGCGCCTGCGGTACAGTCATAAAACCTCATAAGAAGATTTATAAAAGTTGTCTTACCGCATCCTGTCGGACCGACAATAGCAACAGTCATACCGGGCTTAACGTCAAGATTTAAGTTTTCAATAAGAGGTTTTTCAGGTGAATAGGAAAAGTCCATATTTTCAATTTTGACCTTTCCTTGCGGATTTTTAATCTCAACAGCATTTTCGCTGTCCGGTTTTACGCTTTCCTCTTCTATAAGCTCAAAGACTCTTGCGGCGCACGCAAGTGCATTTTGAAGTTCAGTAACAACAGAGCTAATTTCATTAAATGGTTTTGTATACTGATTAGCATATGATAAGAAACACGAAACAATACCAACAGTAATTCCGCCGTTAACAGCCAATATGGCGCCAAACAGAGCAACAGCAGCGTACACAATACTGTTAACAAATCGTGTTGCCGGATTAGTAATTGACGAGAAGAACGTAGCACGCAGTGAATAGTTAGCGAACTTATCGTTAATCACGTCAAATTTTTCAAGATTTTCACTGTCCATATTATATGCTTCCGCAATCTTTTGATTTGAAATCATTTCGTCAATAAAAGCCGTCTGCTCTCCCCTCGTCTCTGACTGAAGGAAAAACATCTTATATGTTTTAACAGCTATAAAACGTGCAATAAAAAATGAAAGCGGAGTAACAAGAACTACCACCAAGGTAATCCAAACGTTAATGGAAAGCATAAAGCCTATTGTTCCTAAAATGGTAACAACGCCTGTAAAAAATTGGGTAAATCCCATTAACAGGCCGTCAGAAAGCTGGTCAACATCGTTTATAACGCGGCTAACAATATCGCCGTTAGAGTGACTGTCAAGGTAGGAACAAGGAAGAGTCTCTATTTTTTCAAATGCACGCTGTCGCAAATCTCTTGAAACATTGTATGCAATTTTATTGTTGCATACGTTCATAATCCACTGTACCACTGCGGTTATTCCGATAATGACTCCGAGTTTAATAAGAATTGCAGTAATTTTCGGAAAATCTACATTGCCTGTTCCTATAATGCAATCTATTGCATCACCTACAAGTATCGGAGCGTACAGAGTAAGCGCCACGCTTACAAGAGCAAGTAACATTGAAAAAATCAAATAATATTTATATCTGTCAATATAATGAATTACCTTTTTTAATGTTCCTTTATTGTTCATTACATAGCCTCCCTTCCGAACTGGGAGGTATAAATTTCCTTATACACATCACAAGATTTAAGCAGTTCTTCATTTGTACCCACACCTACGCACTCACCGTCTTCAAGCACGATTATCTTATCTGCGCCCATTACAGACGATGCTCGCTGGGAAACAATAAAAACAGTGGGATTATAAGGAAGATTATAAATCTCCTCACGAAGCTTTGCTTCAGTAGCAAAGTCAAGAGCGGAAAAAGAATCATCAAGAATTAATATTTCAGGCTCTCTTACAAGGGCTCTTGCTACGGAAAGACGTTGTTTTTGACCGCCTGACAGATTAGAACCGTTTTGTTTTATGTCAAAATCAAGTCCGCCCTTATCATTTATTATGTCAAGTATTTGAGCCTTTTCAAGCGCTGAATTGATTTCTTCGTCTGTTGCGTCTTTTTTGCCCCACTTCATATTATCGCGTACTGTTCCTTTGAACAGCACTGCTTTTTGCTGAACAAATGAAATTTTTGATCTCAACTCATCAATATCAACATCTTTAACATCTGAAAAGTTTACAAAAACATTCCCTTTGGTACAGTCGTAAAAATGAGGTATTAGTGAAATAAGGCTTGACTTTCCTGAACCCGTTGAGCCAATTATGCCGATTGTATCGCCTTTATTGACCGTAAAATTAATATCGTTTAACGTCACCTCACCTGCGTTCTTATAAGTGAGAGAAACATTGCTGAATTCGATATAATTGTCTGATTTTTTGCCGCTGCCCTTTGTCTCCAGAGTGTTTTCCTGTTCAAATACAGTATTTATTCTTTCAGCAGAAGCAAAGGCTTTAGTAACACTTACAATAAGTGTTGCAAGTTTAATAAGCTCAACTAAAATTTGGCTCATATAATTGTAGAGCGCTACAACCTCACCCTGTGACAGATTGCCTGTGTCTACCTGAACCGCTCCGGAATATACGAGCACAACAATAGCAATATTTATTATTACGTAAGTTACAGGATTCAAAAGAGCAGATATTTTGCCGACAGCTCTTTGCAAAGATGAGAGAAGGTTATTTCTTTTGCTAAACTCATTAATCTCGTTTTCTTCATCAGTAAAAGCTCGGATAACTCTTGCGCCTGTAAGATTTTCACGGGTTATCAGCGTGACACTGTCAAGTTTAGACTGTATATTCTTGTGTCTCGGAATGGTATAAGCCATAATACCGAAAACGACAACCGAAAGTAAGATAATGGCTACGACAAAAATAAGTGCACATTTTACATCTATGAAAAATGCCATTACCATTGCGCCCAAAACTATAAAAGGAGAACGAAGCAAAAGCCTTAAAACAAGATTTACGCCGTTTTGGACTTGATTAACGTCATTTGTCATTCTTGTTATCAAAGTTGATGTACCAAGGCGGTCAAGTTCACTGAAAGAGAGAGACTGTATTTTTTCGTAAAGGGAGTGGCGAAGTCCCCTGCCGAATCCAGTTGCCGCCTTTGCAGCAAAATACTGTGCAGTAATTGCCGCAACCATACCAACCAATGCCAAAACCACTAATATGGCGCATCTGCCTATAATGTAGCTTTTATCGCCGTTTTTAATACCTACGTCAATGATTGACGCAATAACAAGAGGAACAATCAGTTCAAACGACGCCTCCAGCAATTTAAAAAGCGGTGCTAATACAGACTGCACCGTGTATTTTTTTAGATAAACTAATAATTTTTTCAAATTTGCACCTCCGTGCCGAAAATAACAATAAGTATTATATTATTATTAGCAAAAACTGTCAATAAACAAAATTTATTAAAAATTGTGCTTTAATTTTAAAAACAATTGATGTATAATACTTCTGAAATTTAGGTAAAGAGGTAATTGGTTATGGAACAAAAACCTGTAACAGCTATAATTGTCGGTGCCGGACACAGAGCACTTGTTTACAGTCAACTTGCATTGACAAATCCTGAACAGCTTAAAATTGTGGGTGTTGCTGACCCTAATCCTGTAAGACGCAAGCACTGTATGGAAACATTTGGCTTCGGTGAAGATATGTGCTTTGAAAGTGCACAGAAACTTGCAAAAAAAGGCAAGCTTGCTGATACTGTCATTAACGGCACAATGGACGAACAGCATATTGAAACATCTATTCCGCTTTTAAACGCCGGATATGATATGCTCCTTGAAAAACCTTTTGCAGTTAACGAAGAGGAAATGAGAGAACTTGTTGAATGTGCTAAAAAGAACAACTCCAAGGTAATGATTTGTCACGTTCTACGATACACTCCCTTCTATTACGGTATAAAAGAGAGAGTTTCAAAAGGTGAAATCGGTGACATTATTAATATTCAGACAACAGAGCACGTTTCATATCATCACCTTTCAACGTCATATGTTAGAGGAAAATGGGCTAACTCTGACAAATGCCATACCACAATGCTTTTGGCGAAGTGCTGTCACGATATTGACCTTATGATGTGGTTTATGAGCGAAACAAAACCTGTTTCTATATCATCATTCGGAAGCAAATATCAGTTTAAACCTGAAAACGCTCCGGAAGGCGCAGGTAACATTTGTATGGTGGACTGCCCCTATGTTGACACTTGTAATTTCTCTACAAAAAGACTTTACATAGACCATCCGGACAGATGGGCGTTTTACGTATGGGATGCTCTTGAAGCTATCGACAATCCTACTATTGAGGATAAAATTGCGCTTATGAAAAGCGACAGTCCTTATGCAAGATGTATGTATAAGTGCGACAATAATGTAGTTGACCACCAGTCGGTACTTGTTAACTTTGCAAACGGTGCAACAGGAACACACAATATGGTTGGCGGCTCATCACAGTCCTTAAGAAAAATTCACATAATCGGCACAAAAGGTGAAATTTACGGCAATTTTGAAGAGTCAAAATTCTACGTTTCTAAAATCGACCCGTCACCGAACGCTCACAACGGAGAATGTGACATTGAAGAGGTTGACCTTAATGTTACAGGCGATATGGTAGGCGCTTACGGCGGACACGGAGGCGGAGATGAAAGACTCACCGCTGATTTTGTTAAATTTATCAGAGGCGAAAAACCAAGCCTTGCCTGCACATCTATTTTTGACAGCGTCGCAGGACACCTTTGTGTTTACCTTGCAGATCAGTCGAGAGAAAACGGCGGAAAGCCTATGGAAGTTAAATACTAAAAGATAAAAAAGATCCCGATCAAAAGATCGGGATTTTTTTATATAATTGTTCCGCCGCCTAAAACGGTATCACCCTCATACAGAACAAGAGCCTGTCCCTTTGTAATGGCTCTTTGAGGCTTATCAAACACAACTTTAATTTTGTCCTTATTGACAATAAATACAGTTGCTTCCTGCTCTTTCATATTATATCTTATTCTTGCTTTGCATTTCATTTCATCTTGCGGGTGAGGAATAAGCCAGTTAAAATCATCAGCAAAAAGTTCAGATGTGAACAACTGCTCGTTGGTACAAAGCGTAACAGTATTTTTTTCTACATCCTTACCTGCTACGTACATTGGTTTGCCAAACGCCACGCCGAGTCCCTTTCTTTGTCCGTTGGTATAACGGATAATTCCCTGATGGGTGCCTATGACATTGCCGTCAACATCTACAAAATTACCTTTTGGATATTTCTTGCCTGTGTATTTTTCAATAAAACCTGCATAGTCACCGTCAGAAACAAAACAAATATCCTGACTGTCTTTTTTATCAGCAATATGAAGACCCTGTTCTTCGGCAATGCTTCTGATTTCTGTTTTTGAATACTCACCTAAAGGAAAAAGAATATGGCCAAGCTGTTCCTGTGTAAGTGAATAAAGAACATAACTTTGGTCCTTTGTTTCATCAAGACCTTTTTTCAGATAAAACCAGCCGTCTTTTTCTTCAATACGGGCATAATGTCCTGTTACAACATAGTCGTAGTGAAGCTCTTTCATCTTTTCAAAAAGCTTTTTAAACTTCAAGTGACGGTTGCACTCGATACAGGGATTTGGAGTACCTCCGTTTTCGTAAACAGAGACAAAGTTATCAATAACCTTTTCTTTAAAATCGCCTTGAAAATCATAAACATAAAAAGGTATATTAAGCTTTTCTGAAACGAATTTTGCATCCTCTATATCCTTTGAAGAACAGCAGCTTTGCTCATTGTCAAGCAAAATGTCGTTATCCTTACTATGCAATTTAAGGGTTGCGCCGATACAATCAAAACCCCTTTTTTTCATAAGACAGGCGGCAACGCTGGAATCAACGCCGCCGCTCATTGCAATTATTGCTTTCATATTCTAACCGAGCCTTATCATTTCATCAATACATTTTTTTGCGCCTTTGTAGGTTTCCTCGTCAAGCTCGATAACCTGACCGAATGTACCTTTACAGCAGTTAAGAACATCAACCAAAGTAGTGGCTTTCATATCTCTGCAAATAAGATCTTTTGAAAGCTGATAAAACATTTTATCAGGGCACTGAAGCTGAAGATGAGTAACTATACTGTTTTCTGTTCCGATTATAAATTCTTTTTTATCGCTTTTCTTTGCGTAATCCATAATTCCCGTGGTAGAGCCTACATAGTCCGCCATTTCAACAACCTCAGCAGGACATTCAGGGTGAACAAGAAATTCAGCGCTTGGATGCTCTCTTTTGGCATTTTCAACTGTTTCTTTTGTCATAAGATTATGGACGGGACAACAGCCGTCAAGTAATTTAAAATTCTTTTCAGGAATCTGTTTAGCAATCCAGCTTCCTAAATTTTTATCGGGAATAAACAAAATATTGTCGTTATCTATGCTCTTGCAGATTTTAAGAGCCGATGAAGAGGTAACGCAAACATCACAAACTGTTTTAAGCTCGCTTGTGGTATTAATATATGCAACCACAGCATAATCGGGATTTTCGGCTTTTACCTTTTCAATCATTTCCTTTGTCATCATTTCTGCCATTGGACAGCCTGCTGACTCATTTGAAAGAATAACTTTTTTATCAGGAGAAAGAATTTTTACAGTTTCTGCCATAAAGCGAACGCCGCACATTATAACTGTTTTGTTGCTGACCTTTGATGCTTCAACTGACAGGGCAAAACTGTCACCTACAAAGTCGGCAACCTCAAGTATTTCAGGAGTTTGATAGCAATGGGCTAAAATACAAATATCCTTTTCTTTTTTTAATCGCAGTATCTCCTGCTGTATATCGTTAATCATACATATCATCCTCAAATCGCATTTAGTAAAGATATTTTATCAGTAATCTCTGATTTTGTAAAGAAAAATCATTCGCAAAACATTGGAGTAGACAAATATCTGTCGCCTGTATCAGGAAGCAAAACTACAATATTTTTATCTTTATTTTCCTCACGCAGACCTGCAAGTTTGGCGCCGAAGAGTGCTGCTCCGCTGGAAATTCCGACTAAGATACCCTCCTGCTTGGCAAAGCCCTTTGCTGTTTCATAGGCATCGTTAAGTTCTACGGTTATAACCTCGTCATAAACCTTTGTATCAAGTGTATCAGGCACAAAGCCTGCACCTATTCCCTGAATTCCGTGAGCCCCTGCTCTGCCCTGTGAAAGAACAGGCGAATCAGCAGGCTCAACAGCGATAATTTTCACATTAGGATTTTTTTCTTTGAGATATTTACCAACTCCCGAAATAGTTCCGCCTGTGCCGACACCTGTTACAAAAATATCGACCTTACCGTCTAAATCATTATAAATTTCGGGACCGGTGGTTTTGTAGTGAGTTAAAGGATTAACAGGATTTGTAAACTGACCGGCTATAATTGAATTAGGCAACTCTTTTGAAAGTTCTTCCGCTTTTTCAATAGCCCCTTTCATACCTTTTTTACCGTCTGTTAAAACAAGCTCTGCTCCGTAAGCTTTCATAAGATTTCTTCTCTCAACGCTCATCGTTTCAGGCATTGTAATAATAAGTCTGTAACCCTTTACAGCACAAACGCTGGCAAGTCCTATTCCCGTGTTGCCGCTTGTTGGTTCTATAATTACAGAGCCTTCTTTAAGTGTTCCGTCTTTCGCTGCCTCTTCAATAATCTGTTTTGCAATTCTGTCTTTAACAGAACCGGCAGGGTTAAAATATTCAACCTTTGCAAAAACATTTGAAAGAATATCATTCGAATTTTTAAAATTGCTTATTTCAACAAGGGGTGTATTACCCACAAGTTCAAGTGCTGATTTATATAAAGCCATAATAACCTCCATACATCGTTTTAATAATTATACCACTAAGAAAAAATTATTGCTACTGATAAATTTTACAATAACATATAAATTCATACAAAAAAGGGAGGAATTAATCCTCCCAGAATTCTTCCAAAAAGCTATGTTCTTTTCCTTTTTGCTTATATGCTACAAAAGTATCAAGCTTAACATTATGTATTGATTTGAAAATATTATGCTCTATATCGGGATTGGTTTTCTTCAGCTCTTCAATCAGCGCTTTTACCTCACGCCTTTTTGAAGCTCCGATACCGTCTTCACTGTGACTGAATTCATCAACAAATCGGCAGGCGCACTGAATAAACTCCAATTTGTTATAATCACGCCACTTAATAACAGCTTTTTCATTAACACAGTAAAGAGGTCTTATTAGCTCCATTCCCTCAAAATTTGTGCTTTTAAGCTTTGGAAGCATTGCCTGAAGCTGTGCGCCGTAAAACATACCCATAAGAGTAGTTTCTATAACGTCGCTTAAATGGTGGCCTAATGCAATCTTGTTACAGCCAAGCTCTTTTGCTTTTGCGTAGAGGTGGCCTCTTCTCATTCTTGCACACAAATAGCAAGGAGAGCCGCCAACCGAGGTGGTTACGTCAAAAATATTTGACTCAAATACGGTAACGGGGATTTCAAGTATTTTACAATTATGCTCAATCTGTTTTCTGTTAGCCGCATTATATCCCGGGTCCATACACAAAAACACCAGTTCAAAGGGAACATCGCTGTATTTTTGCAAATGTTTCATACACATTGCAAGCAAAACAGAATCCTTGCCGCCGCTTATGCAGACTGCAATTTTATCTCCCTTGTTTACAAGTTGATAATTTTTGCACGCTTCAACAAAAGGATTCCATATATCACTGCGGTAAGTTTTAATTATGCTTCTTTCAACAGACTGTGCAAAAGATAATTCTCTCGCCATAGTTAAACTACCTTAATAAACGATTTATAGATTGTTTCAATATCGTCAAGAGTAAAGGAAACAGGATGGTTTGAAAGTCTTGAAACATCAACGCCGTTAACGGTTTCCTTAAACTCAATTTGTGTCATTATTAAATCATTCATCAGACCTAATTCTTTAAGATAAGCTTCGAAAGTATCAGGTGTAAAACCTGTCATTTCCTCAACTTTGTCTAAAACTGATTTTAATTCGCTGTCTGTGCAGTTTTCAAGCATAAATTTCCAGATATATGCAAGGCACACAGCAACAGCCTGACCGTGATAAAACCCTTTTATCTTATGGAGTTTATAGCTAAATGCGTGGCAGGCAGTAGTTTGAGCAATATTGATTGCTCTGCCTGCAAGCTCACTGCATTTCATCATCGGCTCATTTGCCGATTTGTCACCGTCAAGATAAGACTTAAAATACTCTTTAAAAAGCTTAAGGGCTTCTTCGGAATAATCTCTGCTCTCCTGTGTCGCTTCTTTGGACCAATAAGCCTCAACAGCGTGGGAAAAGGCGTCAAGTCCTGTAACTACCTTTTGGATATACGGCAGAGAAGAAAGCGTTTCATAGTCAAACACTTGATAATCGGGTATTATATCAAAACTTCTCACAGAATTTTTATCGCCGTTTTTGTAAAGAACTGAAAATCTTGTTACTTCCGCTCCTGTGCCTGCAGTAGTGGGAACGGCAAGAATTTTTACGTCCGCTTTTGAAAAATACTTGATTGCTTTAGCTACGTCGATAGCACTGCCGCCGCCTACTGCGATAATAAAATCGCAATTTTCTTTATTAAACAAATCAACGCCCTTATCAACTGACGATACTTCGGGACATGGCTCAAAGTCCGTGAATACGGCGGTTTTTATATTCAACTCATCAAGTGCAGTCTTATAGCCGTATCTGTCAATTTTATTACTGCATACAAAAAGTATGGATTTGGGACTGACAGATTTAACTATTTCTAAAAACTGACTAATAAACTTTTCATTATTATATTTCATATTATTTCACAACCTTACATCCCTTTGAAACAGGGGTAGTGACCTTAATATCCTTTGCAAGATTTGTAAGCTGCTGTGCAGCTTTTTCAGCTTGTTCTTTTTCTTCAAAAATACCGAAAACAGTAGGACCGCTGCCGCTCATACATACACCGATTGCACCGTTTTCACGCATAATATTTTTGATTTCAACTTTATTCGGAACTTCAATGAACTGTTCAAATACGTTTTCCATACGCTGTGCAATATCCCTTAAGTCACGGCTCTGCATTGCACAAAGCATACCGAATTTGTCAGGAGTATGGACTTTTCCGACCTCATCAAACTGCTTATATGCGTAGCCTGTGTTAACGGAACAATCAGGTTTAGCGATTAATATAAAACACTTTCTCAGTGGTTTAACCTTATTAAGTACATCGCCTATACCCTGTGCCAATAACGTTCCGCCCTTTATACAAAACGGCACATCGGCGCCTATTTTAACGCCGATATCGCAAAGCTGTTCAGGTGTAAGTTCAGCCTTGAAAAGCTCATTTAACGCTACCAAAACACCCGCACCGTCTGCACTGCCGCCTGCAAGCCCTGCAGCGTGGGGTATTCTTTTTACAATATCAATGTTAATTCCGCAGTTTTTAATTTTTGTATCCTTAAAAAATGCTGTTGCCGACTTGTGAGCTATATTCTTTTCGTCAAGAGGTATATCGTCGATATTACAAGTAATGGTTATCTTTTTTGACTTGTTTTGAGTCACGGTTATGGTATCGTACAAGCCAATACTCTGCATAATCATAAACAAATCGTGATAACCGTCTGTTCTGGTTGCAACAATATCAAGCATTAAATTAATTTTTGCGTATGCGTTAACTTTTATTTCCATTATTTTCTCCAAGCTCTTTAATAAATTCACCTATACGTCTTACTGCTTCTTTGATATTATCAATAGAATAGCAGTAGGATACTCTAATAAATCCTTCGCCACAGTCACCGAAAGCATTGCCGGGAACAACTGCAACACGTTTTGAAAGGATAAGCTTTTCGCAAAACTCTTCAGAAGTAAGCCCTGTCGATTTAATACACGGAAACAGATAAAATGCACCTTCAGGTTCAAAACAGTCAAGACCGATTTCACGAAAAGCATTTACAGTAAATCGTCTTCTCATATCATAGCTTTCGCGCATTTTTTCAATATCACCGTCGCCGTTTTTAAGTGCTTCTATTGCGGCATACTGTGAATTAGTAGGAGCAGACATAATTGCAAACTGGTGAAGTTTTGTCATCTGCTTGATAACAGGAACAGGCCCCAAAGCGTAACCAAGGCGCCATCCCGTCATTGAATATGTTTTTGAAAATCCGTTGATTACAACGCATCTTTCTTTCATACCGCTTATTGACGCAATAGAAACGTGTTTCTGGTCGCCGTAGGTGAGTTCGCTGTAAATTTCGTCAGAAAGAACAAAAAGATTTCTTTCCTTAATAACTTTTGCAATGGAAACAAGGTCGTCCTTTCTCATAACTGCTCCCGTAGGATTGTTAGGAAAAGGAAGAACTAACAACTTTGTTTTGTCTGAAACGGCGTCCTCAAGCTCTTTTGCAGTCAGTCTAAAATTGTTTTCGTTTTTAGTTTCAATTACTACAACCTTGCCGCCGCACATTTCAATAATAGGCTTGTAACAAACAAACGAAGGCTCAACAACAAGCACCTCGTCCCCCTCGCTGACAAGAGTCCTGATACACATATCAATACCCTCGGAGCCGCCAACGGTCACCATAACCTCTTTATCAGGGTTATACGACACTTTGTATTTTTCTTTATAAAAGTCAGAAATTGCCTCACGCAAAGAAGAAAGACCTGCATTTGCAGTATATCTGGTAGCGCCTCTCTCAAGAGCCTTTATTCCGGTTTGACGAATATGCCAAGGAGTAAGAAAATCCGGTTCTCCTACTCCCAAAGAAATTACATTATCCATTTCCTCGGCAATAGAAAAAAACTTTCTTATTCCGCTTGGCTTAATATCAGTAATTCGTTGATTAATAAACTTATTATAATTTATCAAAGGGAGATGTTCCCCCTATCATCTTTAGGTGTTTCAGCAAGCAGCACGCCCTGTTCCTTAAACCTTTTCAAAATAAAATGAGTTGCAGTTGAAACAACACTTTCAAGCGGAGAAAGTCTGTTGGCAACAAACATTGCAACCTCCTGAAAAGACTTATCGCTGACAAAACAGCAAAGGTCGTAAGCGCCGCTCATAAGGTATACGTTATCTACCTCCTCAAGCATTGCTATCTGCTGTGCAATCTCATCAAAACCGTGTTCAAATTTAGGGTGAACTTTAATCTCTATAAGCGCAGTAACCGTTTCAGTCTGTGCTTTTTCTTTATCTATAATTGCACGGTATCCCTTGATAACTCCTATATCTTCATAAAGTCTGATTTGTTTTTCAACATTTTCTTCAGTTGTACCAAGCATAACCGCCATTTCTTTGTTAGACAAACGAGGATTTTCCTCAATAAGAGACAATAATTTATCCATCATAGTACCTCACTTACATTTATTAAAACAGGCTCTCTTTTAACGAACTTGGTAACGGATTCAAAACCGCTTTTAACCGCTATTTCATATCCTTTGTCAATTCCCTGACCGATTCTTTCAGCATAGTGAGAATCAGAGCCTATTGTGACATATTTTCCGCCGATTTTCTTAAATCTCTTTACATATTCTATGTTTGGGAGTGTGTCGTTAATATCCATAAACAAGCCTGACGTATTGATTTCCAGCGCTTTATTGTTTTGGGCAAGGCTTTCAAAAATAGCGTCAATTATATCATTAAATCTGCTCATATCAACATTAATTTTTTCCCTTGCAACAATGTATCTCAAAGGATAAGTTAAATGAGCAAGACTGTCAAAACCACCCCAGCGGCAAAGCTCCAAAAGATCGCCGAAATATCTTTCTAATAGATTATAAACATCATATTCTTTATAGTCAAGAAAATAAAAGTCTTCCATATTTTCAAGATTATGAACTGAACCTAAGACAAAATCATAGTCAAAGGTATTTAAAACCTTTTCGGTAAGGGATTTTCTGTAAATACCCTGCCCTATTTCAATACCCTGTAAAACCTCAAGAACATCAGCATATTTTTCTTTAACTCTTTTTGTTTCATCAAACTGCTCTTTGCAATATGCTAAAGCGTCAAAATCAGCGCCGTCTATATCACAATGGTCGGTTATTGCAAGAGTTTTTATACCTTTGTTAACGGCGCTGTCGCAAAGCTCATCGCAGGAATCATTGCCGTCAAAACTTAACACACAGTGGGTGTGCATATCTGTCATATTACTGTATTTCACAACCGTACCTCTTATATTTTTTTAGTATTTTACCATATAATAAAAATTTTTTAAATATATTTCTTTACTTTATTGAAAAAAATTCCCTACTCTGCTATAATTTTTACAGTTAATTTTGGAGGTATGATTATGAGAGCTGTTATTACAGTTGTAGGTAAGGATACTGTAGGTATTCTTGCAAGCGTATCTGGCATATGCGCAAAATATCAAATTAACATCACAGAAGTTTCACAGTCCGTTATGGAAGATATGTTCTGTATGATTATGATGGCTGACATTTCTTCAAGCACAGTCGGTTTTACAGAGTTTGCCGACGAGCTTTCCAAATACGGTGAAGAAAATTGCCTTTCCATCCACGCAATGCACGAAGACATTTTTAATTCAATGCACAGAATATAGGAGGAATTTTCCTTGATTAACACTAATGATATTCTTGAAACTATAAGAATGATACAGGACGAGTGCCTTGATATTAGAACTACTACAATGGGCATTTCTCTGCTTGACTGCGCAAATTCCGACATAGATAAAGCCTGTGAAAATGTTTATGATAAAATATGCACTAAAGCTGAAAAGCTTGTGGAAACAGGTGAACAGATTGAAAGAGAGTACGGTATACCGATAATCAACAAGCGTGTAAGCGTTACTCCTATTTCTATTCTTGCAGGAATCAGCGGCGGTGATCCCGTTAAATACGCTTTGACCCTTGACAAAGCGGCAAAAACAATCGGCGTTAACTTTATTGGCGGTTACAGCGCTTTGGTTCAAAAAGGCTTTGCATCAGGCGATAAGGAACTGATTAACTCAATTCCCCGTGCTCTCGCAAGTACGGATTTTGTATGTTCTTCTGTCAATATAGGCTCAACTAAAGCAGGAATTAACCTTGACGCCGTTAAACTTATGGGTCAAAAGGTTAAAGAAGCCGCCGAACTTACAAAGGACAAGGACTGCATAGGCGCAGGCAAGCTTGTTGTATTTTGCAACGCACCCGAAGATAATCCTTTTATGGCAGGCGCATTTCACGGTATTTCAGAGCCTGACTGCGTTATTAACGTGGGCGTATCAGGTCCCGGCGTTGTAAGAAGTGCAGTTTCTAAGCATCCTGAATATTCAATTAATGAAATTGCAGAGCTGATAAAAAAGACTGCCTTTAAAGTAACACGTATGGGACAGCTTGTAGGCGTTGAGGCGTCTAACAGATTAGGTGTTCCTTTCGGAATTGTTGATTTATCTCTTGCTCCCACACCTGCTGTCGGCGATTCGGTTGCACACATCCTTGAGGAAATAGGTTTGGAGCAGTGCGGCGCCGCAGGCACAACCGCCTGCCTTGCAATGCTTAACGACGCTGTAAAAAAAGGCGGTGTAATGGCTTCATCAAGCGTCGGCGGACTTTCAGGAGCTTTTATCCCGGTATCTGAAGACGCAGGAATGATTAATGCAGCAAGAAGCGGTTCCCTTACAATAGAAAAACTTGAAGCTATGACTGCTGTTTGTTCGGTTGGTCTTGATATGATTGTTATTCCCGGCGATACCACACCCGAAGTTATCAGCGGTATTATTGCAGACGAGGCAGCAATAGGAATGGTAAATAATAAAACAACCGCAGTCAGAGTAATACCTGCTGTGGGTAAAAAAATAGGCGACGAACTTGAATTCGGAGGACTTTTAGGCAGCGGGCCGGTTATGCCTGTAAACACAAAATCTCCTGCACAGTTCATTAACAGAGGCGGAAAGATCCCCGCTCCTCTTCACAGCCTTAAAAACTGAAAAACAAAATATGAAAGCCCTGCATACGCAGGGCTTTTTTCATTAATTTATTAATATAAAAAAGCCTCTTGATAATCAAGAGGCTTTTAGTACACATATTAGTCTTCAGGGAAAATAATATCTGTCTCGTTAAATGTAAGCGGTTTGTAATCACCGTTATTGCTGTAATAACAAGCAGAAAGCTTAACTGCAACACCGTAAGTCTTACCGCCGCAAGTGAACATATAGCAATCAGCACCGTTAATTGTCTCCATTCTGTTGCTATAAGAGATAGTGCTGTTTGATGGGTCACTGCTGTAACCGAGATCCTGCCAGTTATCACTGAGAACCTGTTTGAGATAAAGCTTTGCGTCTGCAATGCTGTAATCAGGAGTAGTAGTAATCTCGTGTGGATTTACATATGACTCATAAACATTTGGTGTTCCTTCAGCAGCAGTAGTTTCCTCATCTGCAACGAAAGGATTATAATCAAATTTAATGAACATAACCATAAAGTAAACAAGCAATATGATAAGAATTGTAAGAATTATTGCAAGAACTATCTTGCCGCCCTTCTTCTCTGCTGCAGAGCTGTTAGCAAACTCTTCATATGTAGGAATTGCCATTGGAACGAAAGGCTTGCCCTTTTTAGCGCATTTCTTTTCAGTAACAGCATTCTTCTTTTCAATCTTCTTTACATAGCGGTCATAAGCTTTTTGACAAGCTTTTTCTGCTTTGATTTCCCTTTTTGACTGGAATTCGTCAATTTCAGGAACTTCGATCGGAACAAAAGGTTTACCGTCTTTTGCAGCCTTTGCCTGCAACTTTTTGTTTTTCTTATCTGCATCCTTAACGAATTTTTGATATTCTTTAGAATGTCTTTTTTCAGCAGCAGCTTGTGCCTTAGCAGCTCTGGCTTCTGCTTTTTCATTTTTCTTTACTAATTTTGCTTCTTTTTTTTCCTCTTTAGTACTCAAGGCATTAACCCCCTTATAAGTCTATTAGTAGTATACCATTAACATTTTGAAATTTCAATAAAAATTTTTCTATAATAAGCCGTATTTTATGAACAAATTGTAAACATTGCTACAATATCAAGACATTTTACCGCTGTGTAAAACTATTTTTTACACATTTCTCAAGAATTTCTTTTGCTTTTGAAAAAGTAATACCTTGCTCTTGAGCAATTTTTTCAATATCATCATATTCTATTTTTTGTTTTTTTACGCCAAAACCCGACGATATTTTTACTCTGACATCACCAAACTGTGTTTTGACTGTAACTACTTTTCTGTCAAGAGTATATCTTTCGCAAATAAACTCACGTATGCCGATAGTTGAGGTGTTGGTAAAAATAAGTTTTTGAAACATATTTTTATCTTCAAGGTTACACAAAACGCGGATACTGTATCCCGGTCTCCCCTTTTTCATTTGTATACTTTGGGAAAAGGCATCAAGTGCTCCGTTATTTAAGAATAAGTGCAATGCATAGCTAATTTCCTCAGCAGTCATATCATCTACGTTTGCCGCAAGTTCACAGACACAGTTATCTACTTCAACATTACCTAAAAATACTCTAATGCAGTTAACTCGATTTTCAAATTCCTTTTTTCCAAAACCGATGCCCGTTCTTTCAATCTTCATAGGAGGCATTTTCCCAAAATAATTAGAATATTCTTTTAGTATTGCCGCACCAGTGGGAGTACACAGTTCGCCGTAATTCTCATTACATTTATAATATGGTATGCCCTCTAATATTTCCGCAGTTGCAGGAGCCGGCACAGGAAGAACGCCGTGGGCGCATCTTACAGAACCGTTACCCG